>NZ_JBHVHF010000010.1:0-62615 GCF_042800315.1 Streptomyces sp. NPDC057638 | reverse complement strand
GGGCCGGACCGGAGCGCCACGACGGCGGCACCGGCCGGGCCCGACGGGCCGTAACGTTTCAGCGCACCGGATCCACGGGGTCCGTGCCATCGGCGGCGGGCGCGGCCTCGACCGGGCGCGCCGGGTTCGGGACGCCAGCGGTGGGCGCGGTGCCGACAGCGGTGGCGAGCAGCCGCTCCAAGGAGACGGCGATGCCGTCCTCCTCGTTGGAGGCGGTCGTCTCGTTCGCCACGGCCATCAGATCGGGATGGGCGTTGGCCATCGCCACGCCATGGGCGGCCCAGCCGAACATCGGTATGTCGTTGGGCATATCACCGAAGGCGATCGTGTCCGCCGCGCGCAGTCCCAGACGGCGCGCCGCCACGGAGAGCCCGGTGGCCTTGGAGAGGCCCAGCGGAAGGATCTCCACGATCCCGGGACCGGCCATCACCACGTTCACCAGAGCGCCGACCGTCGTCCGGGCGACCTCGGCCAGGGCGTCGTCGTCGAGGGTCGGATGCTGGATGTAGATCTTGTTCACCGGGGCGGCCCACAGCTCGCTCTCGTCGTTGAGCGCGACATAGGGGAGCGGCCCGTCATGGACCGCGTAACCGGGGCTGGCCAGCACCTCGCCGTCGAGCCCGTCCCGGCTCACCGCCAGCTCCAGCGCGCCCACCTCGGCCTCCAGCAGGGCGAGGGCGCGCCCCGCCACCTGCCGGTCGAGCGTGAGCGAGGTCAGCAGCCGCCGTTCGCCCGCGTGGTAGACCTGGGCGCCCTGACCACAGATCGCGAGTCCCTCGTACCCGAGGTCCTCCAGTATGTGGCGGGTCCAGGGCACCGAGCGCCCGGTGACGACGATATGAGCCGCTCCCGCCGCCGTGGCGGCGGCCAGCGCCGCCCGGGTGCGCGGGGAGACGGACCCGTCGCCACGGAGCAGCGTTCCGTCGAGGTCCGTGGCGATCAGGCGGTACGGGAAGGGGTCGAGGCTCACCGGGCGACCGGCTCCAGGAGCTCCCGACCGCCCAGATAGGGCCGGAGCACCTCGGGCACCCGCACGGATCCGTCGGCGAGCTGGTGGTTCTCCAGCAGCGCCACGATGGTGCGCGGCACGGCACACAGGGTGCCGTTCAGCGTCGACAGGGGGCGCGCCTTCTTGTCCTCACGCATCCGGATCGACAGCCGTCGGGCCTGGAAGCTGTCGCAGTTGGAGGCGGAGGTCAGCTCGCGGTACTTGCCCTGGGTGGGGATCCACGCCTCGCAGTCGTACTTGCGTGAGGCGGAGGCCCCGAGGTCACCGGTGGCCACGTCGATCACCTGGAACGGCAGCTCCAGGGAGTTCAGCCACTGCTTCTCCCACTCCAGCAGCCGCTGGTGCTCGGCCTCCGCGTCCTCCGGGGCGACATAGGAGAACATCTCCACCTTGTCGAACTGGTGGACGCGGAAGATGCCCCGGGTGTCCTTGCCGTAGGTGCCCGCCTCGCGGCGGTAGCAGGGCGAGAAGCCGGCGTAGCGCAGGGGGAGCTTGTCCGCCTCGATGATCTCGTCCATGTGGTACGCGGCGAGGGGGACCTCGGAGGTGCCGACCAGGTAGTAGTCGTCCTTCTCCAGGTGGTAGACGTTCTCGGCGGCCTGGCCGAGGAAGCCGGTGCCCTCCATGGCGCGCGGACGCACCAGTGTGGGGGTGAGCATCGGGATGAACCCGGCCTCGGTGGCCTGGGCGATGGCCGCGTTGACCAGTGCCAGCTCCAGCAGGGCGCCGACCCCGGTCAGATAGTAGAAACGGGAGCCCGAGACCTTGGCGCCGCGCTCCATGTCGATGGCGCCCAGCGTCTCGCCGAGTTCCAGGTGGTCCTTGGGCTCGAAGCCCTCGGCGCCGAAGTCGCGGATCGTCCCGTGCGTCTCCAGGACGACGAAGTCCTCCTCGCCGCCGACCGGGACGTCCTCGTGGACCACGTTGCCGAGCTTCAGCAGCAGCCGCCGGGCCTCCTCGTCGGCCTCGTGCTGCGCCGCGTCGGCCGCCTTGACCTCGGCCTTGAGCTGCTCGGCGCGGGCCAGCAGCTCGGTGCGCTCCTCGGGGCTCGCCTTGGAGACCAGCTTGCCGAGCGACTTCTGCTCGGAGCGCAGTTCGTCGAAGCGGAGGCCGGACGACCTGCGCCGTTCATCGGCGGCGAGCACGGCGTCGACGAGCTCGACGTCCTCTCCACGGGCGCGCTGGGAGGCGCGAACACGGTCGGGGTCCTCACGGAGCAGGCGAAGGTCAATCACCCCACCAGGCTACCGGTGCGGACTCCGGTCCTCGGTACAGGCGAGCGTCCCACATTGTTTTTGAGCCGAATCGATGGCATTTGCCGGATTTATTGAGCGGTTTATCGTGTGCGGGAACTCTCCGTGATCGTCGCGGTGTCCCCGTGAGCGTCGTGATCGATATCGGTTCCGGCTTTGCGGGTGATCGGCGGCGGCGTCAAACGATAGCCGTGGCGTTCGCCGGAACGGGTAAGGGGTGGCGGCCGGAATTGACTCATCTCCCCTGGGGGGCGGGTCACTTGTGGTGGCGTTGTCCACAGGGGGGCGACCTTCCGAAAAGTTATCCACAGGCTGTGTGGGAGAACTGTGGATCACCGGTGGCGATCATTGTGGACGGTCGATACGGAGGAGGGAATTCCCCTCCCAAACCACCACTACACGCTCATTCGGGTGAGAATTGCTCACCTTAACGAGTTGATCAATGAAATCGAGATGACGGACGGATGGCCGGGTCCGCCGGGCACGGCGGGGCGGTCTGTGGACGAGGGAGGGCCAGGAGGGGCGATTTGTCGACCATGTCGCGCCGCGTTGTCGACTTGTCCCCAGGTCGAGAAGTGAGCCTGTGGATAACTCTGTGGATGATGACAATCAGCAGGTAGGACAGTTCCGGTCAGAGGCCGGAGGCGGCCCGGCCGGAGGTCACGGCCGGGCGCGGGGGCGAAGGGGCCAGAGGCCAGGCGCGGAGGCCCAGGCGCCGGTGGCGGAGGCCGGGCGCCCGGAGACCGGGCACTGGGCCACCGGGCGTCAGACTCCGGGATGGCGCACCGCGGGAGTGATGCCGCCGGACGGGACGCGTCGGCCGCGGGACGGGACACGTCGGCCGCCACGCGCCAGAGCCGTCAGACGTGCCACAGAGCCGCTGGGCGCGCCACAGAGGTGACGCGTCCGGCGGCCGAGGCCCGTCAAGATCTCAGACGCGTCCGTCCTGGCAGCGGGCCAGCCAGTCCGAGGCCTCCGTGAAGGCGGTGTCCGAGGTGCCGGGGCGCGGGCTCGGCACCGTGTCCGGGGAGACCCCGGCACGGGGGTAGGACCCCAGGAAGCGCACCGGGCAGATCCGCTTCAGTCCCATCAGTGCCTCGCCCACCCTCCGGTCGCTGATATGACCCTCGGCGTCCACCGCGAAGCAGTAGTTCCCGATCCCCTGGCCCGTCGGCCGGGACTGGATCAGCATCAGGTTCACCCCGCGCACCGCGAATTCCTGGAGCAGCTCCAGCAGGGCGCCGGGGTGGTCGTTGCGCTGCCAGATGACCACCGACGTACGGTCCGCGCCGGTCGGCGCCGCCGGGCGGGCCGGACGGCCCACCAGGACGAAGCGCGTCTCCGCGTTCTCCGCGTCGTGGATCTCGGTCACCAGCGGTTCCAGGCCGTAGGTCGCCGCCGCGAACTCCCCCGCGAAGGCCGCGTCGTACTGTCCGTCGCGCACCAGCCGCGCGCCGTCCGCGTTGGAGGCCGCCGACTCCCACAGGGCGTCGGGGAGATGGGTCCGCAGCCAGTTGCGGACCTGGGGCTGGGCGACCGGGTGGCCGGTCACCGTCTTGATGTCGGCCAGCGTGGTGCCGGGCCGTACCAGCAGCGCGAAGGCGATCGGCAGCAGCACCTCGCGGTAGATCATCAGCGGCTCACCCGCCGCCAGTTCGTCGAGGGTGGCGGTGACCCCGCCCTCCACGGAGTTCTCGATCGGTACGAGAGCGGCGGCCGCGTCCCCGTTGCGTACGGCGTCCAGGGCCGCGGGCACGGACACCATCGGAACGAGCTCTCTGGTGGCGGCCTCCGGGAGCGTGCGCAGGGCGGCTTCGGTGAACGTGCCTTCCGGGCCGAGGTAGGTGTAGCGCGTGGCTGACATACCTCGCACCCTACTGGCCGCCTCCCGGACGCCCCGCGTGTCGGATCCGGCCCGGGCCGGGCCGGATCCGACACGCGGGGGCATGGCGCCGGACCACCCGGGGCCAGGGCTCCACGGTGCGTACGCACTCCCTGGTGACGCACACACGTCCTGGGCGACGTACACGCTCCCAGGAGACGGCCGGAAGCCTCAGTGGTCGCTAGGCCTCCAGGAGCCGCTGACCCACGTACTCCCCCTTCCGGGCACCGCCCGGCACCGCGTACAGACCACTCGCCTCATGCCGTACGAACGGGGAGAGGGCGTCACCCCGGTCCAGCTTCCGCTGCACCGGTACGAAGCCCCGCAGCGGATCGGCCTGCCAGCAGACGAAGAGCAGCCCCGCGTCCGGGGTGCCGTCCTGGCCGTAGCCGTCGTGGTACGAGAAGGGCCGCCGCAGCATCGCCGCGCCCCCGTTCTGCGCGGGCGCCGAGATCCGCGCGTGCGCGTTGGACGGGATGACCGGCATGCCGTCCGCGCCGCGCGCGTCGAGCGCCAGCGGTGCCGTCTCGCTCCCCCCGGTCAGCGGCGCGCCGTCGGACTTACGGCGCCCGATGACCGCCTCCTGGTCGGCGAGCGGGAGGCGGTCCCAGTCGTCGAGGAGCATCCGGATCCGGCGGACGACCGCGTACGAGCCGCCCGCGAGCCACTCCGGCGCCCCCGTCGTGGTCCCGGTGGCTTCCGTGCCGTCCTCGCCGCCCGGTACGAAGACGCGCGCGGCGAAGTCGGGATCGGACGGCCGGGGGTTGTTGGTGCCGTCGACCTGGCCCATCAGATTGCGGGTGGTCATCGGGCGGGCCGTGGCACCAGGGGAGCGGTTGAAGCCCGTCATCTGCCAGCGCACCCTGGCCGTGGGGGCGGCGGCCTTCTGGAGCGCGCGCAGCGCGTGGAAGGCCACCAGGCCGTCGTCGGAGCCGATCTGCACCCACAGATCGCCCTCGGAACGGCGGGCGTCGAGCTGGTCGGCCGAGAAGGCGGGCAGCGGGTCGAGCCCGGCCGGGCGTCGGGCCACCAGGCCCGTCCGGTCGAAGAAGGTCCGTCCGAACCCGAAGGTGACGGTCAGCGACGACGGCCCGGCGTCCAGGGCGACGCCCGAGTCACCGTCCGGCGCCGGGCGTCCCGCCATCAGCTCGGCCGCCAGCGCCGACCAGCGGCGCATCAGGGCCGCCGCCTCCTTACGGCCCGCCCGGGGCACCAGGTCGAAGGCGGCGAGATGGCCGTGGGCCTGCGGCGGTGTGGTGATCCCGGGCTGGTGCGTGCCGTGGAAGCCGACTTCGGTGGCGCCGACCGTCACCAGCGCGGTCGGCGCGTCATCGGCGACAGCGGCACGCGCCGCCGCGCCCCCGGCCGCGCCGAGCGCCAGACCGGCCGCGCCGGCCGCGCCCGCCGTGCCCAGCAGCCGTCGCCGCGAGACTCCGGGCGCGGGGCGCGCGCCCTCGGCCGTGGGCACCGGGGCCGCTTCTTCTGTCACGAGGTGATCCGATGTCATCGGGTGCTCAGCCGATCCTCACGGTCGTGTCGATGGTCGTCTGGTCGATCTCGGAGGTGCGGACGGTCACCTGGAGCAGCCAGGACCCCGGCATCGGGATCTGTACCGACGCCTTGGTCCAGTGGCCGGGCGCCAGTCGGTCCGGGGTGATCGGCAGCGGGCCGATCGCCTTGTCCTCCAGGGTGAGCGCGAGCCTCAGCTCGGGGGCGTCCAGCGGTGTGCCGTCGGGCCGGGTGGCCCACACATGCAGCTCGTTGCCGCCGGGCGCGGCCGGGCCCAGGGTCAGCCGGACGGTCCCCTTGCCGTTGTCGCCGCCCGTGTCGAAGGGCAGCGACAGCTCGACGGGCCCCTGGGGCGCGCGCGGGGCGCCCCCGACGGCCGCCGGTCCCGCCTCCTGCTGGGTGCGGGCCGGTTCGGTGGTCGTCAGGGTGGTGGTCACCGCGAGGAGGACGATGGCCACCGTGGCCTCGATGAGGACGGAACGGCGCAGTCCGGACCGTACGGGATCGGCGTCCCGCGCCTTCTTCCGGCGCGCGGTGGCCACGGCCGCCCGCTGCCGGGCGAGCTGGGCGACACGCGACGGGTCCGCCGTACCGCCGGAGAGCGGCGCGGAGTCCGGGGCCGGTTGCTGTGCCGGTTCCTGTACGGGTTCCTGTGCCGGTACGGAATCCGCCTCCTGAGGGGACGCGTTCGGTGGACGCGCCTCCTGGGAGGCGGGTTCACCGGGACCGGTGGTGGCGGACCCGCCCGCGTCCGGCCGCCCGCCCGGACCCGCGCCCGATTCCGCCGTGCCCGCCGGTTCCGCCGGGTCTTCAGTGTCTCCGGCAGGGCCCGTCGCCGTCCGCGGCAGCCGGGCCGTCCAGCGCCGGGAGAACCAGGCGACGGCCACCATCACCACCACCAGGCCGACCTTGGCCAGCAGCAGCTTCCCGTACTCCGTACCGGTCAGCGCCGACCAGGAGCCGACCTGGCGCCAGGACTGGTAGAGCCCGGTGAGGGCCAGGACGACGACGCTGACGAAGGCGGCCCGGGAGAACCTCCGTACCGCCTCCGGCTCGATCGACGGCGCGCGGTGGAGCGCCGTCAGGAGCGCCACGAGCCCGCCGAGCCAGACGGCGACGGCCAGCAGGTGGACGATGTCGACGGGGATCGCGATCTGGGGCTGGAGACCTGTGGAGGCGTGCTCCGAGAGCGCCCAGGTGGCGGCGATGCCCGTGACCACGAGTCCGCCCCCCACCGAGAGCCCCACGGTGAGGTCCTTGCGCCCGCCGCGTGCCTCCTGTCCCTCGTCCACACCGTGCTGGCCGGGGGAGTCCCTGCGTACGTACGCGCCGAAGAGGACCGCGATGAAGAGCGCGGCGGCCCCGAGCAGCAGCAGCCGGGAGACCAGCGCGGCCCCGGTCCTGGTCGCGAGGACGTCCTGGAGGCCGACGAGGTCGAAGACGTCACCCAGCCGCCCGGAACCGGTGTACGGAACGCGCAGCATCAGTGCCGCGAGCGTGGCCGCCGTGAGCGCCAGCCAGCCGTGCACCACCAGCCGCTGCACCGGCCGCACCGAGGCGCCGCGCGGCCAGCACAGCAGGATGAACGCGGCGGCGCCCACCATCAGCGCGTACCCCGCGTAGGCGGCGTAGCGCGCGACGTCGTAGAGCACGCCGACCGCGCCACCGCCCTGGGTGCCGTCCCCGACGGAGACCGTGGTCGCCGAGGGCGCGCCGATGGAGAAGGTGAACGCGCCCGCGATCGGATGGCTGTCGGCGGAGATCGCCTTCCACGCCACGGTGTAGGTGCCGTCGGGGAGGCCGGGCAGCAGGCCGACCGCGTAGGAGGCCGTGCCCGTACGGGAGAGATCGCTGACGGTGGCCGCGTCGGCGCGTTCGCCGCTGGGCTCCAGTACCCGGATCGAGTCCTTCCCCATGCTCATCGGCTCGGAGAAGGTGAGGGTGACCCGCTGGGGGGCGGTGGCGACCACCGCCCCGTCCGCGGGGTCGCTTCCGGTGAGGGTGGCGTGCGCCGCCGCGGGCCCGGCCGTGGCGAGCAGCGTGCCGAGGGCCGCCACCATCAGCAGCACGGCGGTGAGCGGCCACCGCGCGGCCCGGGGGAGCGGGCGGCCCGTGAGCGCTCCACGGGCCGCCGCCGATGTCGTCGTGAGTGTCGTCGTCATGGTCGTCAGTGGCCGCTGTGACCGGTCTCCCCGGAACCCGGGCCGGATTCCGTGGGCGAAGCGGTGGCCGGGTTGTACGTCGCCTCCTTGACCGGGAGTTCGACCCGGAGCGGATCCGACGTCTCGAAGCGCAGCTCCACGGTGACCGTCTCCCCCCGTACCGGCCGCTTCTTGATCTTCATGAACATCAGGTGGTTCCCGCCGCGCTCCAGCGCCAGCGTGCCGTCGGCGGGCACGTCGAAGCCGTCGACCTTCCGCATCCGCTGGTCCTTCGACTCGTGCATGGTCACGTCATCGGAGAGCGGGCTGGTGATCGACGTCAGCCGGTCGGCGGCGGAACCCCCGTTCCGTATCGTCAGGAACCCGGCGGCGGTGTCGCTGACGGGCTGGGGCATGAAGGCGCCGTCGACCGTGAGGTCGGGCGCGGCGGGACCGTTCTCGTCGGCGGCGGCGGAGCAGCCCGTCAGCACCAGGCCCATGACCAGGGCGACCCCGGCCGCGGTGGCCGTGCGCCACCGAGGGCGCGCGGTCATCCGCCGCGTGGCGTTCGTCCGTCCCGTGACCGGCCCGGTGTCGCGTACGGTCACGGCTTCTCCCCGCGGATGAGCTTCGGCAGGTCCTTGGCGTACTGGTCGGCGGTCGTGCTCTCGCCGTAGAGCACATAGCCCTGGTCGGTCGTGGGCGAGAACGCGACGACCTGCGCGCCGTGCATGGACACGACCGAGCCGTCCTTCTCCTTCTTCGCCGCGTCGATGCCGATGCCGATCTGGCGCGCGCCCGCCTGGATGGTGGCGAAGTCGCCGCTGAGGCCGGTGAACGAGGGGTCACCGGCGCTCGGCAGCCACTTCGCCAGGGAGGCCGGGGTGTCGCGCTCGGGGTCGGTGGTGACGAAGACGACCTCCAGCTTCTCCTGGTCGGCCTTGGGGAGCTGCTTCTTCGCGATGGCGATGTTGCTCATCGTCAGCGGGCAGACGTCCGGGCAGTTGGTGTAGCCGAAGAAGAGCAGGGTCGCCTTGCCCTTGGTCCGCTCCCGCAGGTCGTAGGGCTTGCCCTGGGTGTCGGTCAGCACCAGGTTCGGCTTGGTGTACGGCCGGTCGAGAACCGTCCCCGGCTTGGTGTCCTGCTGCCCGGAGAGGTCCTTGACCTCGGCGATGCCGGTCGCCTTCCCGGCGCCGCCGTCGTCGCTGGAGCAGGCGGAGAGGGTGAGGGCGGCGGCCAGCGCCAGCGCGGCGGCCGCGGCGGCCCGGCCGCGCGGCCCGCGCCGCGCGGAGACCGTGGCGTCGGCGGCGGTCGTGGCGTACTGGTCGGCGGTCGTGGGCGCGGGGATACGCGGGGTCTTACGCATGGAAAGTCATCCCTGAGGTTCGTGAGAGGCGAGGGTCAGGAGGTACGGCGGCGGGCCAGCACACCGAAGGCCACTCCGGCGGCGCCGACGAGGATGCCGACCACGGCCAGGATCCGTGCCGTCGTGTCGGAGCCGCCGGCCGAGGTCTCGGCGGCCTTCGTGTCACCGTGCGCGGCACCCTGGTCGTGCGTGGACCCGGCGGCGGTGTCCTTCGCGTCCTTGGTGGCGTCCTTGGCGTCGGCCGTGCCCGTGCCCGTGCCATGGTGTCCGCCGTCGGCCGGGGCCAGCTCCAGCACCGGCGCGGGGGACTGCGGCTCGGGCGTGCCCTTCGTCGGCTCCTCGATCCAGCGCACGACCTCCTTGTTGTCGTACGTCTGGAGCGCCTTGAAGACCAGCCGGTCCGCGTTCTCCGGGAGCTGGCCGATCGAGAGCGGGAACTGCTGGAACTGGCCGGGCTCGACCTTGGCGCCCGCCGAGGTCCACGTCACCTTGGTGACGGCTTCGGTGATCTTCTCGCCGTGCACCTCCAGCGGCTTGGCGAGCGGGGCCCGGGTGACCGTGGCCTTCCAGCCGGGTACCGCCTGAGGCAGCACGGAGGCCAGCGGATGGGCGGTCGGGAGGGTGACCTCCAGCTTCACGGTCGAGGCGTTGTCCCGCTCATTGGGGACCTTGAAGAGCACGGTGGCGTAGCCGCCCTGGGCGGCCTCGCCCTGCGGCTGGACGCTGACGTGCGCGAAGGCGGGTCCGGAGAGCAGCAGTCCGGCGGCGGCGGTTCCGGCGGCGACGGTGAGCGCGCGGACGGCGAACGGACGGCGGGCGAACGGGCTCAGGCTCATGACGACACTCCACAGGGAGAGAAGCAGACGGGGAGGTGCGCCCGCGCGAACACGCGCGGGCACCACGGCCCCACCCCTGTGGCAGGGGGCGTGGGGGCCGTGTCAGACGGCGAGGGCGTAGCCGTCGGCGGGCGGACCCCGTCTGATCACCGCGTGCTGAAGGGCCTCCGCCGCCATCGGCGGGGGAGGGTCGTCCACGGCCCGCCGTGGCGTGTGCGGCGCTCCGGTGCCCCGTACGAGACCGCCGAACAGCGCCCGCACCAGCCGCAGGGCGGCCCGCAGCGGACGCAGCCGCGCGGCGTCGGCGGCCTCCGCGCACTCGCCCGCGAACTCCCG
Organism: Streptomyces sp. NPDC057638; assembly: GCF_042800315.1. Lineage (NCBI taxonomy): Bacteria > Bacillati > Actinomycetota > Actinomycetes > Kitasatosporales > Streptomycetaceae > Streptomyces > Streptomyces sp. NPDC057638. The sequence goes on along the minus strand of NZ_JBHVHF010000010.1, from coordinate 52,283 downwards.
CGCCGAGGCGGTGGAGAGCCGCGTCAGCCGGTCCAGCGCGAGATCACTGTGGCGCAGCAGCCAACCGGTGACCAGGGCGGCGAGCAGATGGGCGAGGAGCATGGGCAGCGAGGGCAGCGGCCCGGCCGCCGCGACGGCGCTCTCGGCGCCGTGCGCGGGCGGGGTGAGGCCCGCGAGGGTGACGATCCGGTGCGCGTCGTCCGCGGTGAGATCCACCGGACCGGCGCCGCAGACCAGGTCCGCCGCCAGCCGGATCAGGGCGTCGTCGCCGCCCGGCGCGGAACCGGACTCATGCCGCTGGGCCGTGCCGAAGAGGAGGTGCAGGGCGAGCTGTCCGGCGCCGAGCGCGAGGGTGGTCGCGGGCAGGGAGCGGGTCCGGCCCGTGAACGGCAGCACCAGCGCGAGCGCGCCCGCGAAGCCCGCCAGCAGCGTCCACCACGGAACGCCCGCACAGGCCGCCAGCGCGTGTCCCGTCGCGGACAGCGCGACACAGACCGCGGCGAAGACCGCGGCCCTCAGCAGCCGGGGCCCGGCTCCGGCACGCTCACCGGAGGGGGACGACGGGGACGACGACAGGGACGACATGGCCGGGTCATCATCCCACCCGGCCCCCGCCGCCCGTACGGCAGGTCGGGCCGGGTACCCCGCCCGCCCGCACCGCGCACCGCCTCGCACCGGGCCGCCCGCCCGCACCGCGCACCGGGCCGGACGCCGCGTCGCACAGGGCCGCCCGGATCACCGGCGCGACCACGGCGGACCGCCGTATACGCCGACGGGCGCCCCAGGGATCGCGTCGTATCGCTGCGTACCGCCCTGTACGAGGGTGAATCGCGTCGTACGGCGGTGGACGGTCATGAGCGGTCCTGAACGGGCGCGGGCGGTCGCGAGCGGCGGTGCGCACCGTGGCCGGCGATGGCGAACCGCGCCGGATGACGGGCGCGTTGCGGCGCGCGACGACGGCCTGTGGCGGGGTTCCCGCGGGACTCCGGAGCGCCCTGTGAGGGACCGCGCCGGACTCCGCAGGACCCCGCCGGACCCCGTCGGCCGGGGAGGTGGGACCCGCCCGGAAGGCGCACTCCGTCCTGGGCTCGCCTCAAACGTGTCCCGTTCCCCACACCCAGGGTGGTTTATCCAGGTGGTGGTGGGCGGGAAGACATACACCGCCACACCAAGGACGCGCGTCGGCCGAATGAGCGCAATCGCAACATCCGTGTGCTTACCAGTCCGGGGGTGGGGCAATACGTATCGGTATGTCGAGCCGCAGCCAGGAGGCTGGAGCATGAGCATCTGGTGGTCACTCCACTTGCGGCGCGAAGCTGCGAGCATCCCGCTCGCCAGGCGACTGCTGATGGGCACGATGGAGACGGCGGGGGTCGACCCGGACATCTCGTTCGACCTCTCCGTGGCGCTCAGCGAGGCCTGTGCGAACGCGGTGGAGCACGGTGGCGGTCAGGGCCCCGGCACGGGTGGTGCGGGGGCGTACCGGGTGACCGCGTATCTGGATGGCGAGAGATGCCGGATCGAGGTCGCCGACTCCGGGCCCGGCTTCCCCGCCCGGGGCGCGGGCTGTGCCCACACCCGGGCCGAGCGGCTCCCGGCGCTGGCGGAGAGTGGGCGCGGGCTCTGTCTGATCGAGCAGCTCGCCGATCATGTCCATTTCGCCAATCGGCCGGGCCGGGGCGCGGTGGTCAGTTTCGACAAGATCCTGAAATGGCGGGAGGACGCGCTGCTCAAGGTCTCGTAGACCTCGGCAGCACGCCCTCCGTGGTTCGCCCGGCGGAGCTCGGGAGCTCGGGAGTCCGGGAGCTCGGGAGTCCGGCTGACCGCTCAGCGGACAGACCAGCCGGTCAGCGGCCCGTTCGTCGGCCAGGAGCCCGGCCGGCCAGTCAGCCGCAGCCAGCCAGCCGACTAGCTGGTCGGCTAGTCAGCCGGTCAGGCCGTCTCAGCTCTGGCGCAGCCGCGCCATCCACGCCTCGACCTCGTCCGCCTGCCGGGGCAGACCGTCGGACAGGTTCCGGTTGCCGTCCTCGGTGACCAGGATGTCGTCCTCGATCCGGACGCCGATGCCCCGGTACTCCTCGGGCACGGTCAGATCGTCCTCCTGGAAGTAGAGCCCGGGCTCCACCGTCAGGCACATGCCCGGCTCCAGGGTGCCGTCCACATACGCCTCGGTACGCGCGGCGGCGCAGTCATGGACGTCCATGCCGAGCATGTGACCGGTGCCGTGGAGAGTCCAGCGCCGCTGGAGACCCAGTTCGAGCACGCGCTCCACCGGGCCCTCGACCAGACCCCACTCGACCAGGCGCTCGGCGAGCACCCGCTGGGAGGCGTCGTGGAAGTCGCGGTACTTGGCACCCGGCTTCACGGCCGCGATGCCCGCTTCCTGGGCGTCGTAGACCGCGTCGTAGATCTTGCGCTGGAGCTCGCTGTAGCGGCCGTTGATCGGCAGCGTACGGGTGACGTCGGCGGTGTAGAGGGTGGTGGTCTCCACACCCGCGTCCAGCAGCAGCAGGTCGCCGGAGCGGACCGCGCCGTCGTTGCGGACCCAGTGCAGCGTGGTCGCGTGCGGACCGGCGGCGCAGATGGAGCCGTAACCGACGTCGTTGCCCTCGACGCGCGCACGGAGGAAGAACGTTCCTTCGATGTATCGCTCGCTGGTGGCCTCGGCCTTGTCGAGGACCTTGACGACGTCCTCGAAGCCCCGGGCGGTGGAGTCGCACGCCTTCTGGAGCTCGCCGATCTCGAAGGCGTCCTTCACCGCGCGCGCCTCGGAGAGGTAGGCACGCAGCTCTTCGTCGCGCTCGGCGGTGACCTTGTCGTTCAGGGCCGCCTCGACACCCGCGTCGTGGCCGCGGACGACACGGACCGGGCCGGTCGCCTCGCGCAGCCGCTCCGGCAGCTCCCGCACATCGTGGGAGGCGATCCCGAGCAGCTGGGTGGCCTCGCCCAGGGAGTGGCGGCGGCCGACCCACAGCTCGCCCTGGCCGGAGAGCCAGAACTCGCCGTTCTCCCGGTTGGAGCGCGGCAGCAGGTAGATGGTGGCCTCATGGCCGTCGGCGGTGGGCTCCAGCACGAGGACGCCGTCCTCGGTCTGGTCGCCGGTCAGGTAGGCGTACTCCGTGGCGGCACGGAAGGAGTACTCCGTGTCGTTGGAACGCGTCTTCAGGTTGCCGGAGGGGATGACCAGCCGCTCGCCCGGGAAACGGGCCGAGAGGGCGGTCCGCCGCGTGGCGGTGTGGGCGGCCTGAGCTATCGGCTCCAGGTCATGACGCTCGGTGTCAGCCCAGCCGCCCGCCATGTTCTCCGCGAGCTCGTCCGACACTCCCGGGTACAGGCCGTTCTTCCGCTGCTTGATGGGCTGCTCTTCTTCTTCCGGAGCGCTCGGGGTGAGCTCCTCGGCCACGACTGCCTCCTTGGTATGACACAGGACCGCCCTCCATCGTATGTGTGTCGTGAAGACGGCCTGAACGTGCCTTTTGCCCAGCTTCCCCAGCCCGTCGCGACCTGCTCTCATGTGCCGCGCTCATACGGTCATGCGATCGGCTCATACGCGCTGCCCGGAGCTGCCCGGACAGGACCTAGGTGACGCGCACCGCCGTTCCGCGACCCTGGTGCCGCGCGCGACCCGACCGGCACCCGTCTCCCGGAGCCCGGAGGGCGTCCATCGGCCATCCCCGCGTGCCACATCCGTACGAGGCGCTGACCCCGTACGGGTACGTTCCGCGCGCCGGGGCGCCCCCCCACGTGTTCCTCGCGTACGGAACGTTTATGCGCCGTCCCGCGAACGGGCGGTCAGGCGAAACGGGCGGCGAGCAGGACGACGTCCTCGTCGGCGATCTCGGCAGCGCCCCCAGCGCCCTCAGCACCGTCAGCGCTCTCGGCACGCGCGGGGAAGAGGCTGGTCAGGACGTGGTCGGCGAGGGCGCCCGGGTCCTGGCGGGCCTGCCGGGGCGCGGACGCGGCGGCCGCGTGGAGACGGGCGAAGGCGCGGTCCATCGTGTCCCCGGTACGCCGCAGCAGCCCGTCGGTGTAGAGCAGCACCGTTTCGCCTGGAGCCGGGTACAGCTCCACGCTGGGCGCCTCCCAGCAGGCGAGCATCCCCAGCGGGGCCGAGAGCGAGGTCTCCACGAACTCGGTCCGCCGCTCGCCGACGACCAGCGGTGGGGTGTGCCCGGCCCCGGCCAGGACGATCCGCGCGTGCGCCCCGCACCGGGCCGCCACCGGATCCGGCCCGGTCCCGTCCTGATCCGGGCCGCCGCGTCCGCCCGTCGTGCCCGCTGGGCCGGGGTCCGCGCCGGCCACCGGTTCGGCGTAGGCGAAGAGCGCGGTGGCGGTCCTGGACGGTTCGGTCAGCCGGAGCAGCAGCTCCAGATCGGAGAGGACGGCGACGGGGTCCTCCCCCTCCATCACGGCGTAGGCCCGCAGGGAGGCCCGGAGCCGTCCCATGGCGGCGAGTGCGGAAGGCCCCGTACCGCTGACCGAGCCGACGGCGAGCCCGAGGGCGCCCTCCGGCAGCGGCAGCGCGTCGTACCAGTCGCCGCCGCCGCGTGCTCCGGGACGGTGCCGTACGGCGAGCCGGACCCCGGGGACGCGCGGCAGTCTGTGCGGCAGCAGTTCCTCGGTGACGGCCGCGACCGTGGACCGGGCCCGTTCCAGTTCCAGTAGCCGGGCCAGGTGTTCGGCGGCGTACCGGGTGTAGCGCTCGACCAGCAGCCGTCGGCGCTCGGGCGGGGCGGTGGGCGTGTCGTAGAGCCAGACGGCGGCGCCGAGGGTGCCCGCGCCGCCGGTGAGCGGGACCGTGTACGTGGCGGCGCAGCCGAGCCGCAGCGCCACTTCGCGCTGGCGCGGATCGAGGGAGTCCGCGCCGAGGATGTCGGGGTGGGCGACGGACCGTGGTGGCGCCCCGGAGCCGTCGCGGCCGTCGAGGATGCGGCCGTACGCGGTGAGCGCGCGCGGAACCGTTTCGATATGGCCGAGTTCGGCATGGCTGAGGCCGAGTCCCTGGGTGACAGCGGTGGAGCGCACCGCTCCGAATCGGTCACCCGGAGCGGCGTCCCCGGACGGCTCCAGCACCACCATCCCGCGCCGGGCGCCGAGCAGGGCGGCGCCCGCGCCGAGTACCTCGTCCAGGGCCGCGCCCAGGGAGCTGGTTCCAGCCAGTCGTTCGGTCAGCCCGTGGAGGGCGGCCAGGTCATCGACGCACCCCGCGAGCCGGTCCTGGAGGGCCGCGACGGGCCGGGGGGTGGCGGTGTCCGGGGAGGCCGGGGAGGTGGGGCACCGCGCCGCCTCCTCCAGCACGGCGCCCGTCGGCGGCACGGCGGAGGCGGGGAGTCCGGCGAGCGGGCCCGCAGTCTGGGGGGAATGAGAAACAGCAGAGTTGATTCCGGCCACTTTCCGCAAGTGGGGGGCGCTCATCGCGGCCAGCTTTCAGGCTGGTGTTTTTCGCTCAATAGCATGGCAAACCCCCATGTCATTCTGGGCCGCTACCCATGACTCCACATCTACACGGATGTGTAAGGGGATGTCCAGCATTGCACCAGTGGGATTGATGGTGTCTGTGGGTCCTTGAACCGCCCTTGATGCATTCTTGAACTTGGCTGAAAAGAGCACCTGGTGGTGCACAATTGAGGTCGACTGAGCACGTTCGACAAGTGGATCTCTCGAAGATCCCGCCAGGGTCGGCACCCTGGTGGGAGTCTCGTGGGTAAGCGTCATTCCAAACGTGTTGGGTACGTGGACGGCGAAGGCCAGGGGCAGTTGGACCGCCCCGGAACCTGGTGACCGGCGCGGGCGTCCTAAGAGCCGTGGGCCGGGCCAGAACTCCTTGGCAGATCTCCCCACGCCCCCACGCGGGTGGGGTTGATCCGATATAACGGGACAAGAAGCGCCAGCCGCGCGTCATCTTCGGACGCGTGTTTCACGGACCAACCCGACCACGTTCGGCCCCCGGCGGCGATCCTGCCGCGGACACAGCGGGGACGCCCCGGCCACCGGCTCCGGGCGGATGGCGCAGACCCGGTACGTCACGTACGCGTACCTCAGTACGTATGCGCACGAACAGTTCAAAGCTGCACACATGGTGTCATGTGGACCTTCGGCGTTCAACGGAAAGGAACGAGCGCTCATGCGCGAGATCCTCGGAAGGCGACGCAGGCTCCGGTTCCGGCGCACTAGGGGGCCTGTCGGGCCAACACAGCCAGAAGCGGCGCTCACCTGTGCCGTCGACTGGCAGTGGCCGGTCGTCCCCGGAGCGGGACTGAAAGCGGGCGGCGGGCGTGACCGCGGGCGCGGCTGCGCCTGCCCGGACCCGGAGTGCGTCGTCCCCGGCGCGCACCCCTTCGACCCGGGACTCCTCGCGGCCACCACCGACGAGCGCATGGTCCGCTGGTGGTGGACGAACCGGCCGGCCGCGCCCATCGTCCTCGCCACCGGCGGCCGCGCGCCGTGCGCGGTGAGCCTCCCCGCGGTGGCCGGAGCCCGCGCGCTGCCGGTACTCGACCGGATGGGACAGCGGCTGGGACCGGTGGTCGCCACCCCCACCCGCTGGTCGCTGCTGGTCGCGCCCTATGGCCTCGAAGAGCTTGGTGAGCTGCTCTTCACCCAGGACCGCGTCCCCAGCTCACTCCGTTTCCACAGCGAGGGCGGCTATCTGGTGCTGCCGCCGTCGGAGACCGGCACGGGCCAGGTCCGCTGGGAACGTCCGCCCGCGCCGGGGACCGCCGCGCCCTGGCTGCCCCGGGTGGAATCCGTGGTGGAAGCCCTCGTCGAGGCGAGCGCCAGCGCGCCTGACGGTGGCAGCAGGCTCGCCTACTGACCCACCGCCCCTCGGCTCGGCCGTCCCTCGGGCCGACCGCGGCCCCGGAGCGGCGGCCCCTCGGGCCGACCGCTTCCCTGGCCCATTGGCCTTTGAGCCGATGGCTCCCCCGAGCCGACGGTTCCTCCGGGGCGACCGGTCCTCAGATCCATCGCCCGTGAGACCCATCGCTGCTCGGGCCGACGGTGTGCCGGGCCGACCGTCGCTGGGGCCGAGGGCTTGTTGGGATCCTGTGCCTCGGGCCGACCGTTCGTTGGGCCGACTGTGGTCCACCGCACTCCGCCGGTCCCGGCCCGGCGCTCCGGCGCCTCTCGTTCTCTCTGGGCATGCCGCCCCAGGCGGACCGGCTCCTTCACTCATCCGGGTTGGAGCCGGTCCGAGTTATCCGGGAAAGGGGCGCGGGTACCGGTCTCCCGCGGGCCCGCGCGGTTATCGTCGACACGCTCGTCCCACCGTCGCCTTTCCTCGTCCCACCCCCACCTCGCCGGGTGAGCCTCCCCGCTCTCCCCCACCCCCGGATGCGGCGTCGCCCGACGCCCCTTCCCCGGAACGGGCCAGGGCGGATCCCCGCTTCTGGCGTCTCCGTCGACAGGTCGCCCATGAATCCGCGTCTGACCGCGGTCGCCTCGGCCGTGGTGGTCCTGGTGCCGCTGGCGTTGCTGCCGCTCGCGGCGCGGGCGGCGGCGCCGGCCGAGGGGCCCTCCGGGTTCCGTCCGGCGGCCCCCGCCACGGCCGCGCCGCCTGGCACGTCTCCGTACCTCCTGCATCCCCCGCACCACTTCTCTCTCCTCCCTCCTCCCTCTCTCCTTCCTCCTTTTCCTCCCCTTCCATTGATCTCCCCTCCTTCCCCCGCTCCGCGCCATCGCTCCCTCCCCCGGGAACTGTTCGCCGATCCCGGCCGTTCTCAGGGTGGATCGCCGGACCGTCCGTCAAGAGCACCGCAGAAGTCCGAAACACATACCGTCCCGACGGTCTCCGGGACCCGCGTGCCGTCCGTCGCGCGGTGTGGACCGGAGCTGTCATCGCCCGAGGGGGTGGAGGCCCAGACCTGTGTCCTGGCTCGCGATGGCGCCACCTGGGGGCGTACGTACTACCGCAATGCGACAGGCGCGGAATTGAGTTCCGTACTTACTCTGATGGCCCCGGCGGGGCGCACCGTACATGTCAACTGCAGGGTGGAAGCGGGCGATGAGCCGGGTGTCTGTGAGACCCCGAAGGAGCCTTCTCAGGGAGGTGCCAGCGGGTATTCGGCGGTGGCGGAGTTCGCCGCGGCCGGGGGCGCTCAGGAGGCGCCGCTGCTGCTGAGGTCGGGGAGCAACTCCCCTGACAGGGGGGCAAGTTGAAGCTTGGATGACATAGCGCCAACGGAATGAGACGTTCCGTAGAAATGGCTACGCCCGGTCGCTGGCGACGGGGGATGCACCAGCGACCGGGCTTCTAGAACGGTAACAAGAGATCTGCGGTTCGCAAATTCGATCTCGGGTATTCGGACAGCGATTCAGCTGCCCATAGCGGGAGTTGTGACTGGAGTCACTCGCGTTTTTCGGTGGGTAGTACGGACGCCCAGGGGGCGGCTCCTGGCCCTGGTGTTCCGAGGTCAGCTCAGGGTGATCTGACGATTGGTGAGGCCGCCGCGGGCCCCGCGCTCCGCCGTCGACAGCGGAGCGTCGCTCGCCAGCGCTTCGGCCAGTCGCTCGGCGAAGGCGGCCGCGGGCTTCTCGCAGGCGTCGGCGTTCATTCCGGTCGGCAGGTCCCAGACCGGGACCATCAGCCCGTGCGCCCGGAAGGAGCCGACCAGCCGGGTGCCCTCGCCCAGCGACGAGGACTGTGCCGCGTGCAGCCGGGCCAGCGCGTCCAGCAGCTTCTCCTCGGGGTACGGCATGACCCAGCGCAGATGGTTCTTCTCCGGGGTCTCGCACCAGTAAGCGGCGTCGACACCGGAGAGCCGCACGGTGGGGATGGCGGCCGCGTTGGCGCGCTCCAGCGAGGCGGCGACGTCGGGTGCGGGGCCGTCCGTGGACTCCGGGATCCAGAACTCGAAACCGGAATGGACCTCCGGAGTGAAGGCGGCCTCCGGGTCCAGGAGGTCCTGGAGCCGGGGACCGTCGCCGGAGCTGCGCTCCGCCGCGACCGGAGTGCCGGGCTCGGCCGCCAGGGCGCGGCGGAGCGTCGCGGCGAGATCCCGGCTGAGGTCGCCCGAGGACGTGTCGTTCTGTAGACCGAGCAGGATGGAACCGTCGTCACGGCGCAGCGCGGGCCACGCCATCGGCAGCACCGTCGCCAGCGTCACGGACGGTACGCCCTCGGGCAGCGGCTCCCTCAGGGTGAGCCGCACCGTGGCCGCCGGGACCAGTTCGCGCAGCGCCACCCAGTCGCACTCACCGGCCAGCCCCTCGAAGGGGCGCTGGGTCAGCTCGGTCACGGCCTGTGCCGCGGCCCGGCCGTGACACGCCTTGTAGCGGCGCCCCGACCCGCAGGGACAGGGTTCCCGGGCGCCGACCACGGGCACGGGCTCATGGGCGCCACGGACCCGGCCGGTCTGCTGCGGCGTGGACGCCTTGGTCTGGGGGCGCTTCTTGGCCATGGTGCGGCTTCTCCCGATCGCGCGAAGTGGGCGGGGTATGTCGCCGCGAGCCTAACCGCCCCCCTCCCGGGGGACGGCAGGGCACCCAGATGTCAGCCGAGCTCCTCATACGTCTCGATGAAGCCGAAACCCGGTGACGTGACGCGCGTAGCGAACTCATGGGAACGGGGATCGTCATACAGAACCGCCCACACCGTGACCTCGCCGGTCGCGCCGTCGCGCACGCCCCACTCCCGGGACAGCGCGCCGATGATGTTGAGCCCCCGGCCGCCCCGGGCCGTGACCGATGGAGTGGCCGGAACGGGACGGGTGGGACCGCCGCCGTCGGTCACCGCGATGGTGAGCCGTCCGGTGGGATCCACCCACCAGTCGGCGCGAACGCTTCCCCCGTCGGTCTCCCGGTGCCCCAATGGCCTTCCATGGCGGAAGGCGTTACTGAGCAGTTCGGACAGAACGAGAACCGCGTCGTCGACGACCGATTCCGCCACGCCACCACGGCGCAGATCCTCGCGCATACGGTGTCGTGCTTCTCCCACGCCCGCAGGGCCATGGGGTACGGCCATGCTCGACGACGTGGGCACTTCTTGTGCCACCACCAACGCCACCCCCGAGACCTCCTTTGCCCCACGCCACGGTGTGAATGCCCCAATGGACTGGACCGGAAACCGCCGTCCGGTTCCCCACCGGGGCACACCCGACGTTCATGACCGGGGTGAACGCGCCGGTGCACTCCCCGGATGGTCGGGGTGGGCGGACCGGGCAAAGCGTTGGGGAATGGGCTGCTTTCGGCCAGATCTGAGTCGAGGGCGGACCGGGGGAAGGGGCGCTTTTCGGCAGGGTGCGGGCGAGGGCGGCCATCGTCGGACCCCGGCGCCCACGGGGGTTCCCGGGGGCTGGTTCAGGCCGGTGGCGGGCCGGGCTCCGGGCGGCTCACGTACTGCTCGGGGCCCCCTTCCCCGTACCGCTGGGGGAGAGGGGCGGGGCGTCGGCTGACCGAGGGCGGGAACGGAGGGAGGGTGGATGGGGACCGTGGGAAGGCCGGAATCAGACCGTACGGATCCGGTCGAGGCGGAGGCGGGCCGGTCCCGGGCGTGGCGGGAGCGGGGGAACGCGGGCCGGGGCGCTGGACGGGGGCCGGGCCCTGGAGTGCGGGCGCGGGGTGAGGTTCGCCTCAGGTCTGGCCTGGTTTGGATGGGGCTGGTTCAGGTACGGCCGAGTTGGGTGAGGACCTGACGGGGCCGGTTGGTGATGATGGCCTCGACGCCGAGCCGGACGCAGAGGTCGACGTCCTCGGGTGCGTCGACGGTCCATACGTGCACCGCGTGACCGGCGCGGTGGAGCCGTTCCACGTACTCCGGGTGGTGCCGGACGATCCGGATGCTGGGGCCCGCGACACGGGCCCCGGCGGGCAGGCGGCCCTCGCGGACGCGCGGGCTCATGAACTGGGTCAGATAGACGGTGGGCACGCTCGGGGCGGCGGCCGCGACGCGGTGCAGCGAGCGGGCCGAGAAGCTCATGATGCGCACCGCCGACTCCTCGGGCACGGTGGGCGTGGTGAGGCCGAACCGGCCGAGGAGCTGGAGCAGCCGCTCCTCGACCTGGCCCGCCCAGCGGGTCGGGTGCTTGGTCTCGATGGCCAGCTCGACGCGGCGGCCGGAGTCGGCGACGAGTTCGAGCAGCCGCTCCAGGGTGAGCACGGAGGTCAGGGAGGGATCGCCCCAGTCGGGGGACTCGGTGGAGTCCTCGTGCCCCTTCCACGTACCGAAGTCCAGGGCGGCGAGGTCGGCGAGCTCCAGGGCGGAGACGGCGCCCCGGCCGTTGGAGGTCCGGTTGACGCGGCGGTCGTGGACGCAGACGAGATGGCCGTCGGCGGTGAGGCGCACATCGCATTCGAGGGCGTCGGCGCCGTCCTCGATGGCCTTCAGATACGCGGCGAGGGTGTGCTCGGGCGCGTCCTCGGACGCTCCTCGGTGGGCGACGACCTGAATCTGATGCTGCCGTGCGTGGGTCACCGCGTCATGGTGTCACCGAGGCCGCGCGGCCATCGAGGCGGGAGTGAGGGACGAGGTCCGTTTCCCTGTCCGCTTCCCGCCCGCCCTCTGTCTGTGCCGTGGCTGACCTGCCCTATCAGATTTTATGCGGCATTTGATCCTTCTGTCCGAAGTAAAGGAGGGCGAGAATACCCACAGGTCCTGCTTACAGTGGCCTGACGAGCCGTGGGAAATGCTGGTCCACGACGCCTTGAGCATGCCGGGACGGCCGCGGCGCCGAGCGGACTCCGCCGAAGTGATCGACGTGGAACCCCAGAGGAGAGAGCTGTGAGCACTGAGAACGAGGGCCCCGAGGGCACCGCGCGGCCGGCCGCCCCGTCGGTCCCGGCGGCCCCTGCCGTGCCTCCCGCGGCTCCTGCCCCCGTGCCTCCGGTACCGGCGGCCGCTCCCGAGGGAGGACAGCCGGCGCCCGCCCTTCCGCCTTTCTCCTCTGATTCCTCTGGTTCCTCTGGTTCCTCCGGTGGTTCCTCCGGTTTCTCCGGGGCGGCCGGTGGGGGGAGTGTCCCGGGGGCTGGTGTGGACTCCGGGGCCCCCGGTTCCGGTGCGCCGGGCGGTACTCCCCCGTACACGGCGGAGACGGTCCCGGCCGCGGCGCATGGACAGCCCTCCCCGGCCGAGCCGCCCACGGCGCCGCTGCCCGGCGCCGTTCCCCCGGCGCCCGGACCGAACGCGCCCGGCGCGACCTCCCCGTACGGCACCGACGGGAGCTGGCCGCCGCCTCCCCCGGCCCAGCCCGCGTACGGCGGTGGCGCGGCCTGGGGCGCGCCGGTCCCGGCGGGTGGCCCGCCCCGCCGCAAGCGCTCCGGCGGCGCTATCGTCGCGGTACTGGCCGCCGCCCTGCTGGTGGGCGGTGTGGGCGGCGGCATCGGCTACTGGGCGGCCGAGCGCAACGACGACGGCATCAGCTCCACCACCGTCTCCGCTTCCGGCCTCCCCGAGGACCTCAAGCGCGACCCGGGCACGGTGGCCGCGGTGGCCGCGAAGGCGCTGCCGAGCGTGGTCACCATCCAGGCCAAGGCGGGCACCCGCCCCGACGCCTCCGCCGACGGCCTCGGCGGAGGCGGTGAGGGCGGCGGCAGCGGCACCGGCTTCGTCTACGACCAGGAAGGCCACATCCTCACCAACAACCACGTGGTCGCCTCGGCGGCGGAGGGCGGCACGCTCTCGGCGACGTTCTCCAACGGCAAGTCGTACGAGGCCGAGGTGGTCGGCCGCGCCCAGGGCTACGACGTGGCCGTGCTCAAACTGAAGAGTCCCCCCTCCGGGCTGGCCCCGCTCGCCCTCGGCGACTCGGACCGCGTCGCGATCGGTGACGCGACGATCGCCATCGGTGCCCCCTTCGGCCTCTCCAACACCGTCACCACCGGCATCGTCAGCGCCAAGGACCGCCCCGTGGCGGCGGGCGGCGGCGGAGGCGGCGCCAACTCCTATATGAGCGCCCTCCAGACCGACGCCTCCATCAACCCGGGCAACTCCGGCGGCCCCCTGCTCGACGCCCGCGGCGCGGTGATCGGCATCAACTCCGCCATCCAGTCCACCGGCGGCGGTTTCGGCCAGTCCCAGGCGGGCTCGATCGGCCTCGGCTTCGCGATCCCGATCAACCAGGCCAAGAACGTCGCCGAGAAGCTGATCAAGACGGGCGAGCCGGTCTACCCCGTGATCGGCGCCACCGTCGACCTCGCCAGCCGTGGCGAGGGCGCCCGCATCACCAACAACGAGCCCGCCGGCGGCGGCTCCTCACCCGCGATCCTCCCGAACGGCCCCGCCGCCAAGGCGGGCCTGAAGGTCGGCGACGTCATCACCCGCTTCAACGACAAGCCGATCGACAGCGGCCCCACCCTGATCAGCGAGATCTGGACCCACAAGCCGGGCGACACGGTGAAGCTCACCTACCAGCGCTCCGGGGAGGAGACCACGGTCTCGCTGACGCTGGGGTCGCGCACCGGGGACAACTGACCCACTGACCACGCGACCTTGGCCGCTGGGCGGCGGTGACGTTCTTCCGCCGCCGCTCCTCCGGCGCCGGGGCCCGGGCTCGGGGCTCGTACGGTCCCGACCGTGCGGGCCCTGTGTCCGCGACGGCTGGCCCGGCTCCGCGTACGAGACGTTGCCGCCGGGCCCCACCCATGAGCCCCGGGCACGGCCCCATCCGGACCGTCCCCTGGACGCTGCTGCGACCGCGGCCGTGCTCCCGGTACGCTGTAGCCCGCTCCACGCCGGATCGGCGGACGGGGCATGGGTGGGTTGCCCGAGCGGCCTAAGGGAACGGTCTTGAAAACCGTCGTGGCAGCGATGTCACCGTGGGTTCAAATCCCACACCCACCGCCAGATCAGAGTGTGTGCAGGTCAGAAGGGGTGTCCCGGGTTTCGGGGCACCCCTTCTGTATGGGCTCCGTCTCACCTTGATTCGCCTCTGTCACGCCGTTGACCAGCGTGTGTGGACCAGGCGTGGACCAAGTGCTGGCCCCTGAGGGCGTGGTAAGAACCTTGCCGGACTCGGAGCACGGTCACCGCCCCTGCGCGATGACGCTGGGCGTGTCCCCGGAACGGGTCACTGCGGATAGCCATCCTGGCAGGTGTGGTGCCTGGTAGCACTGGCACTCTTGGTGCTGTAAGGAAACAGGCATTGAAGGAGCCAGAGAACGTCCCAACGCTGCCGTTCACCTGTAACGGAAGGGGAGTCTAGCGCCCGCATACCGTACTGGGCGGGCAGCGTTGCTTGTGGGATCCTTTTGTGGGAGTGAGAGGAGGGCTAGATGCGCGAGGCAGATTACCGGGCAGGCTTGGCGAATGCTTATTCGCAAGGAGATGAGCCCCGCCTAGTGAGGGTGATCTCTGGCGGGCATGACGAGGTATGGGCTGTCGGGAATTCGATGTTCATAATTCCGGCTGTTCCGGCAGACGCGCCGCCATTGCTGGAGTATGCGATTCGTCTTCGGCGAGAGGCGACTCTCACTGGTAAATGCTCGGAATGTAGCGCGACGGTAGGTTTGGGCGCTTTTGGCCAATTGGTTGAATTGCCGATAAATGAGGCTAGGGTTCCTCACCGAAGAAACTGCCCTGCTTCAGATGAAAACCTCAAGCGTCAGCTTTCAGCGCACCGTTCGAGGTCTAGTCAACGTACGGTTATGGAGGCATTCGAGGCGGCTAGCGCAAATACGCGTAGCAAGATCTTCGAATCGCCATCGAATAAGATTCAGGTGACTAATCCGAAGTTCGAGCGGTGGGCAAAAGATCTACTCGATGCGAAGCTCTCATCTGATCGCTGCGAACACCTTGCATCCGGCCCTGCGCAGACCTGGAACTCTTATGTCGCATCTAGTGAGTGGAGATGTGACCAGTGTTTCGCGTACTTGCAGGCATCCATTGTGGAGGGTGGGCCACTATTTGATGCAACCGAGGAACGTACTTGCGACCATTGCAGGCAATTTGCTGATGTGCTGGAGCCGGTGATCATACGCATCGACCATTTCGTGATGATTGGTGGTGTCTGTGCGAACTGTGCAAAGAAGTTCAATCCCGTAATTCCACCGAAGAAGGTGAAGAAGAGTGGGAAAAACCGTCGCAAACGTCGATGAGGGAACCCTTAGTGAAGCGCAGAAGCTGCTAGGGACTACCAATAACCGCGACACGGTAAACGCTGCACTCAGGGAAGTGGTGCGTCAAAAATTGGCTCGCGAATTCATCGATGAGATGCGTGACCAAGATCCGGAAGAGTTGGAGAAACTGAGGGCCGAGGCTTGGCGGTAGACCCAGAGTTCATGATCGATAACAGTGCGATGAATCGAATGAAATACGATTCAGTTGCCGCGCGCCTCGAGCCTCTTATTATGGCGGGAGTGGTGGCGACTTGTGGGATGTTGGAGGTGGAGGCTCTTTACTCTGCCCAGAGTCCCGATAATTATGAGAATTTGAGGGCGAAGCGCCTTGCGATTCTCACTTATGTGGATTCGGAAGAAGAAGATTGGCAGGCGGCTCTAGAGGTCCAGCGGGCGATGGCTGCGAAGTCTCAGCATCGAGGGCTCAAGATCCCTGATCTGGTTATTGCCGCAGTTGCTGACCGAATGAATCTAACCCTCCTTCACTATGACTCGGATTTCGATCGAATCATTCAGCATACGGGCCAGAAGGGTGAATGGGTTGTTCCTCGGGGGTCTGTTTAATTCCCCTCGGGAATGGAATTTAGCGCGCCTTCGATCAGTATATTTGCTTGATTTTGTCCGCCATGAATTGACTTGGCGTAGAAGCGGAATAGAACCGCGACGCTGTGACCAGCGCGGCGGGCGACTTCGGCGGGCGTGACGCCCGAATCTATCCAGAGGGAGACGCCCGCGTGCCGGAGGGAGTACGGCACGTCTGCCAAGGGTGAGCCGTTCTCGGCCTCGGTTAGTACCTCTCGGCGGGCGGACTTCCAGAGGTCGCCGTACTCCTTGGATAGGAGGTGGCCGCCCCGGGAGGCGCGGAAGAGGCGGCCGTCGTCGGTGGTGCCGAACTCCTTGATGTGCTCGCGGATCATGCGGACCAGGACGGGTGGGATGGGGACGGGGCGGGTGGCTTTCTGGGCGCGCTTCTTGAGGCCGCGCGTGTCGAAGGACTCGCCCGTGTCGGTCCAGCCGGAGCCCACGCGGGGGGTGCTGGTGGAGAGAAGGACTTCGCCCCAGCCCTCCTCGGGGAGGGTGAAGTCGACCTCACGCAGGTTGGCGGCCTCACCGGGACGGTTGGCGGCGTAGTAGAGGCAGCCGAAGAACGCCTTGAGGTGTCTGCCGCGCTCGCCCTGTTCGCCGACAGCGGTGATCAGCTTCTTGGCCAGCTTCGGGCCGGGGACGAACCGGAAGTCGATCTCGTCGTCGGTCTCCGGGGCAGTCCAGTCCACCTTGTCGAGAGGGAAGGTGGTCAGGAGCTCGCGTTCCACGGCGTACCGGAGGCAGTTGCTGAACACCGGCAGTTTCCGCTTCACCGTGTTGGCGGCGGCCTTCTTGCCGTCCAGCCGCAGTGTCATGGCGTCGAGGCCCGAGCGGGCGACCGAAGCCGTGTTGAGGGCCGTGATGTCCAGGGACTTGCGGGTGATCCAGTCGAGCGCGGCCACGATGTCTGCCGGAGGCTCGACCATGTCGATGCGGGGGTGGAGTTCGCCGTCGTCGCCCAGGACGAACCGGAAGACCCATGAGTAGAGGGCGGCACGGAGCACCTTGGGGGCCGGGGCGTCGCGGTTGTCCTTGACCAGCTTGGGTGTGACGGTCGCCAGGGCGTCCGCGATGCTCGCACGGTGCTTGGCCGACGCGGTCGGCCACTTCATCTCCGCGTACGCACGGGCGTGGGTGTACCAGGTGACGGAGTTGAGTGCCCGGAGTTCGGAGGAGGGGAGACCGGTCTCTGTGTCGAACTGCTCGCGCTCACGCAGGGCATTCAGCAGTTCGGTTCGGCGCCCGTCCGCCTGTGCCTTGATCTTGTAGCTCTTGGAGAAGGGCTGGGCGCCGACCCGCCACCGGAGCTGATAGGCCGCTGCGCGGTTGGGGCGCTTGCGGATGCCCCAGATCTTCACGTCGTAGGTCAGCACGCGGCCACCTCGCAGCCCGTGAACCAGGCGTCGAGGTCGGATCGCCGGATACGGATCTGGCCGTTCGGGAGCTTGAGGCACTTCGGCCCGTTGCCGCGTGCCCGCATCCGGTAGAAGGCCGCGCGGGAGATCCGTATCTCCGCGAGGGCTTCCGGCAGGGTCAGCTTCTGGTCCCGTGTGGTCGTCATGCGGCCGGGCCTCCCTCGTGGTGGAACTGGAGGGCGAGGGAGTGTTCGTGGCGGATGGTGGTGGCGAGGAGGTGTTCGGCGGGGGTGTAGCCGGTGCCGAGGTAGGACCAGGAGGATTCGGTGATGAGGGTGGTGGGGGTGGGGTGGTTGAGGCGGGTGTGGGCTTGGGTGGTGCGCCAGGCGCGGCGGGTGTCGCGGAGGGCGGTGAGGGTGGTGGAGTAGCGGCGGGAGCGGGTGGAGAAGTGGCCCCGGAAGCCGAGCATGTGGGCCCATTTCCACAGGCGGAGGTCGGTGAATTCGGTGAGGCGGCCCAGTTCCCAGCAGGTGCGGACCATCTGGCGGGTGTGGGTCCGGCTGGCCAGGTGGCGGAGCGGGATGCCCTCGCCGGTGCCGTCGCAGGGGCGGCATGGGGTGGTGCCATGGGTGCCGGTTCCCCGGCAGGTGGGGCAGTAGAGGGGGTGGTCGACGGTGCCGGAGGCTTCGGCGCCCTTGGTGGCGTACTTGGCGACGTAGCCCGCCACGGCCCGGTCGGTGAGTTCGGTGCGGTGGCCGAAGGCGGTGATCTCGCGTACGTCGAGCTGAGGGCCCCAGCGGATCGTTCGTTCGCCGACGGCGTGGGAGTCGAGGGTGAGGGCGGCCCGGTCGGCGGCTTCCCGTACGGCGTGGATGAGGACGGCGGCGGTGGCCGGGGGCGGTGGGGGTGTGGCGGAGCCGTCGGGGCCGTCGAGGCGCAGGACGGCGTGGAAGTGGACCAGGCCCCGTTTCTGGTATTCGGCGACCTTGGCGAAGGAGATCCGCAGGTGGGTGCGGAGGGCGCGCTGGGAGAGCCCGAGGGTGGCGGCGACCGCGCGGCGCAGGTGGGTCATGAAGCGGGCCCAGAGGGCGGAGGCGTGCGCGTTCCAGAGGACGGCTCCGGTGTAGTCGTACGTCGGTGGGTGGAGCGGGGTGCCGAGTTCCGGGGCGTCGGGGTGGTGGTGCTGGCCGCAGCGGCAGGGCCGGTTGGTGGGGCGGTGGTGGACCGGGCCGAAGGAGGGGGCGGTGAGGGTGAGGAAGACGCGGGGATGGTCGCGGACGGTGTCGGGGACGGTTTTGCCGCCGGTCAGTCCGGCGCGGATCAGGTGGTACGTGTCGGCCGCGTAGAGGCGGGAGCAGGACGGGCAGCGGGAGGCGCGACGGTTGCCGCAGGGGATGAGGAGGCGGCCGGTCGGTTCGTCGTCGCTGGTGAAGACGTGCAGCGCTTCGCCTGTGGCCGGGTCGAGGGTGGCGCTGTAGCCGGTGAGCTGGACGGGGTTGGCGCAGCCGGAGACGCGGGCGATCTGGTCGCGGACGCCGTCGATGTCGCCGAGGCGGGCGAGGCGCAGGAGGTCGCGGACGGCGGGGCCGTGGCGCTGGTCCCGGGCGGGAGGGGGTGCCATGCTGGCGGGGTCCTTCCTTGTGGATGGGCACCCGGCCGGGGACGGTGAGCTTGCAGGCAGAGTCGTCCCCGGCGGGGCATGAGATGTCGGCTCAGAGGCGCGCGGTGGATTCCTCGGTTGCGTACGCGAGGAGCGCGGCGGGGTCGTGGGTGAGGTAGGTGCACCGGGCCACGGCGGCGGACGCGTCGGCGTCGGAGACCTCGGGTGTACGGACGCGGGTGAAGCCCTCACGCCCCTGCACGGTCATCACGGCGACGCCGACATAGGCCGGGTCGAGCAGGTGGACCGGGTTGGCGTCGGGCCAGTCGCGGATGGACTCGCCCAGCGCGGCCACCGAGGCTTCCATGGTCTTCTGCGCGAAGCTCAGCCCGACCGGGCAGACGTCCCGGATGAAGGTGGGGATGGCGTCCCCGGTCGCCTTCTGGGTGGCGAGGATGACCACGATCCCGACGCTCCGGCCCTTCTTCACCAGGTCTTCGACGAGCCGGGCGTTGTCGGCCGCGAGGGAGGCCAGCTTCTTGGTCGCCGTGTCGCCGCCCTTGTGGTCGCGCAGGAAGGTGTGGGCCTCATCGATGACTAGGACCACCAGCGGCCAGTCACGGGAGGGGCCGACGTGCCACATGTTCCGTACGCCGAGGGCAGAGCGGATGGCGGCCGAGCGGTCCCGCCGTAGCCGTACCAGGTTCTGGAAGAGGGTGTTGGCGTCGGCCACGTCGTCGCCGACGAACGCGAAGAGCCGTTCTTCGAGGTCGGCATAGTCGCCTTCGGAGGCGGTGGCCGCCTTGCCGTCGGCCACGGCGATCTGCACGGCCGGGGAGGGCGCGAGATCGCAGATCAGCTTGTAGATCAGGGAGGTCTTGCCGAAGCCGGGGAGACCGGCGACCGTCACGCCGGGCACATTGGCCAGGCTGACCACGACCTCTTCGGCGTACTCGTCCACGCCCAGGACCCAGCGGCTCAGGTCCTCGGGTAAGGCGGGGGTGTGGCGGGTGGGGGTGGCCAGGGGATCGGTCCGCACGGCGCGGATCCGCAGGCTTCCCGGGCCGTCGCGGGTCACCGCGACCCGTACCGCGCGCCAGGCGTCGGCGAGGTACGGGGCGGAGCGTTGAAGTTCGGCGAGGCCGATGCCGGGGAGGCAGCCCAGGTGGACCTGGACGCCGAACCGGTCGGGCCGGACCCGGATCCTGGGGACCAGGACGCGGGGTGGCGGGGTCCGGCCCCGGGCCGCGAGGCCAGTGGGGGCGGGGTCGACCACGGACAGGCCCGTCATCCGGGCCAGCCTCGGCCAGCCACGGCGGATCCGGATCGCCTGCCGGATGCTGACCCGGGTCATCCGGTCCGCCCGCAGATAGCGCACCAGCCAGAGCACCGGCCACCCGGCCAGCGCCGCCGCGCAGAGTATGACCAGGGAGGCGACGGCGTTGATGGGATCACCGGCCGTGAGCGCGGTGGTCATTTGGCCGGCTTCAGGGCGTCGGCGCGGTAGGCGACACCGTCGCTGAGCTGACCGTTGAAGAGTCGCGCCCAGGGGATGGCGACCAGTCCGACCGGGCGGACCGGGGTGCCCGGGGCCAAGCCCTCAGGGACTCCGGTCGCGCGGATCGTGAGCTTAAGGACGTCGGCGCGGCCGTCGGCCATCTCGACCACGCTGATGGTGTGGAGGGTCTCGCCGGTCTCGCGGTGGGTGGCGATCTCCCCGGTCTCCTGGTTCTTGATCTTCGGGGCGGACGGGGTCACCACCATGAAGGACGACGCGGTGATGTCCATCGGGATCTGGCGCATGGCCATGGCTCAACTCCGTGAAGAGGTAGGGGTGTTGCTCCCGATCGGGAGTGGTCCAGTTCTACCTGGAGCGCTCTAGATCAGTCAAGGGTGATCTGTGCTGCTCTGGATCTGAGAGGGTGGGATCCTGCGCATCCCTTGTCTGGGTCGGTCTAGAGCGCACTATTCTCGGGCCATGAGCCTGCCGACGAACGATCCACGACCGCCCTATCTGCTGGCGGCCGACCGGCTCCGCGAAGAGATCACCTCCGGTCGGCTCAAGCCCGGCGACCGCCTGCCGTCCTCACGGGAGCTGAGAGACAGCCTCGGCATCGCCAACGCCACCGTCCACTCAGCGCTGCGGGTGCTGCGGGACGATGGGCTCATCTACTCCGTGCACGGCCGGGGGAGTTACGTCTCCGACCCGGCCGCCCAGGCCGCGAACGATCCCCTGGTCGAGCTGGCCACCACGTTCGTCAGCGACTTCGCCGAGCAGGAGGGCAAGGCCCCCGCGGAAAGTGATTCCCCGCTGACCGACATCCTGTTGACCGTCCGCGACCAGTTGCACGCCATGGCGGCCCAGGTCCAGGACCTCAAGGGTCAGGTGACGGCTCTTGAGGCGAAGGTGGAACGGCTGGAGCGGGAAGCCGGTCACTGAGGGCCGCCAGTCGCGCCCGCAGTTCGACCAACTCCCTTTGCGTCTGTGCCGCGAGCTGGATGATCTCCGCTATCAGGGCGTGGTCTTTGTCGTTCACGACGACACTCCCGTCAGTGCCAGGCGCGTCCAGACTTTCCTTACTGGATCAAGGCGGCCCGCTGGCGCGGGCCGTGCGCGCCAGCGGCCTTCGGGCCGCCGCACGCTCCTGTCTCGCGCCCCGCTCGCGTCGGCCCCGGCCGGGCGCGCCCACCAGGACCAGGAGGGCCGGTGTTCTGTGGCCGGGGCGGACGGCCTACGCGGCTTTACCCACCTGTGCGGATCGGGGCCCGCGCCGGGCAGGACCAGGGGGCCACTCGGGCCCATTGCGGGCAGGGGTGAAACCTGCCCGAGTAGCCAGGCAGCATACGGCCCCCTGCCCCTGCCCGGCCCCAACCCGCCCAGGACACCGGCCAAAGCCGCTCCTGCCGCCCGCGTGCTTGGGTGCACCACCACCAGGGCGTGCGTCCGCCCAACTCGCCTGTCTCTTCCGTCCATTCGCCGTCCTCTCGGGATCGTCCGGTACGGGCGGTGGTCTGAGGGAACGACGACCACCCCGGTACCATCGGGCACCAGGGTCCTGAACAGGGACTCTTGACCGGACCACCCCGGTAGCTGTCCAGGCGAGGGGTGGTCCGGTCGTTGCGTTGTGTGGTTACTCCCGGAGTCGGGAGCGTGGTGGTGGCCCGCCGGGGTGGCTGTTCAGGGCGCCCTGGGATTCGGTCTCCCAGGAGTGGGTGCCGCCGTGGCCGTGGAAGAAGCCGCACGGGGTGATGTCAGGCCCCCAGGGCCCGAAGCTGAGACAGTCGGGCAGCTCCGCGACGTACGGGACGGCGTCGAGCCATACCGCCCACAGGGCGATGCCGTTCCCGGTGCGCAGTGGGGCGTAGTGGTGGCCCAGGGCGTGGTCGTCGAGGATGCAGAACACCCAGGTCGAGGGACGGTCGAAGCCGAAGAGCGGGCTGGTGGGGGAGTCGAAGAGATGGCTGGGGAGCTGACCACCCGTCCCGCACTGCCACCTCACCGGGACCCCCTCGCGGCCCGCAGCAACTGACTGCGCACGGGGCGGGCGCGCCGGGCACCACAGCAGCGTGCGCAAGCGCAGGCCGGGAACTTCAGCGGGTTGTCCAAGACCACGGCCCGGTCGCCGTCGCGGACCACGGTGCTCGGTCCCCAGGTCCGCCCCGAGTCCCGCGACACCCGCAGTGTCATCCGGGCCCGCCCCTCCTCACCGGGGACGCGGCCAGGCCGGTTCATCCGGTCCACCCCACCAGCACGCCGGGGTCGGTGATCTCGTACGCGAGGTTCCGGCGCCGCTCGTACGCGAGGAAGTACGGCCGGATCAGGACCGGGTCCACCTCGACCAGCGGCGGTAACGAGGACCGTCGGCCCGAGGACCGTACAGCGACGGATGACGCCGCCGGGCCACGGCGACGACCGAGCCACAAGGTCAGCAGAGACCGGAGTATCCGGAGGGCACGGGGGATGCTGAACGGCACGTCAGACTCCTTCAGTCAGAAGGCGGGGTGCTTCAGACTGTCGGGCGCCGCTGTCACGTACGAGGGCTTCCAGAGGTCTTCTGCCGCTACAAAGAAGGACTTTGGTGCGCCCGAGTGGTGGAAGGTCTGACGAAAGAGGACACGTTGTGGGACCTTCGAGTCACAACCTGATCGGAGGTGCCCATGTCCCGCCCGAGCGGAAACGTCCGCCTCAAGAGCGCCCGCGTGGCCGCTGGTTATCCCTCGCAGCAGAAGCTTGCCGAGGCGATGACCGCAGCCGCGCCGGAGTTGGGGATCCGTGGTCTGTCCGTTGGCGTACGGCAGGTACGTCGCTGGGAGTCCGCGACCCCGCCATGGCCCCACCCGGACTATCGGAAGCTGTTGACCCATCTGCTCCGCCAGGACATGGAGCAGCTCGGCTTCACCCCGCCGCACGACCAGGGCGGGGAGCGGCGCGCGGCGATCACGACCGTCGCGGCGGTGGGGCTGTCGCCGGTACCGAGACTGGCGACCGCGTTGATGCAGCCCGCATCGGTGAGCGACGACTACGAGGCGGTGACCCGCTCCCACCGTCGGCTCTACTGGACCGTGGCCCCGGGCACCCTGCACCCGGTCGTCATGGCGCACGCCACGATGGGGCTGGCCCTGCTCCCGGAGACGACGGGAGTGACCCGTCACCGCGTCGCGGCGGCACTCGCCGAGTCCTGCCTACTCGCCGCACGCATGGAGTTCTTCGACATGCGCCAGCCGGAGGCCGCCAGCGACACCCTGTTGAAGGCGCTCCAGGCCGCCAGCGAGGCCGACGACGCCCTTCTCGGCTCAGCCGTTCTCGCGCACTCGGCGTTCATCCCGGGGTGGGCCGGGCGGCGGGAGGAGGCGCTGGAGCGGATAGTCGCGGCCAGGACGTACGCCCGGCGCGGTCCGGCGTCGGCGGAGTTCCTGGCGTGGCTGGACGCGGTCGAGGCCGAGTGCGAGACCCGATGCGGTGAGACCCGTATGGCGCTGAACCTGATCGGTCACGCGGAGGACGTGCTGGCGGCGGGGTCCGAGCATTCGAACCCGCCGTGGATGGACTGGTTCAGCCCCGTACGGCTCGCCGCGTTCAAGGGGAACACCCAGCTCAAGGCCGGGCACCTGCCGCAGGCCCGGCAGACCCTGACCACCGTGCTGGAGGAGCTGCCCGACGCCGACGACAAGCAGCGCACGGTGATCCTGGGCGATCTCGCGGCCGTCGAGGCGGCTGACGAGCGCCCGGAGGCCGCGTGCGCGTACGCGCTCCAGGCGCTCGACCTCCTCGCCACGGCCTGGTACGCGACCGGGATGGACCGGGTGCGCGAGGTCCGGCGGGCGCTGGTCCCGTGGCAGCACGAGCGGTGTGTGCGTGAGCTGGACGACCGGCTCTACGGGTGGTCGACCACGCTCAGTGCTCTGACGCGTTGAGCTTGGCGATCTGTTCCGGGAGTTCCAGGAGGCTGCTGATCCGCAGGGTCGGCAGCTCCTTGGCGTCCAGGGTGTTCCACTGGATCGAGGCCCAGGGGCCCCGGCGGATGAGCGCGGTGGGCATGCCCGTCGTGATCGCGGGCTTGATGTCGTTGTCGACCCGGTCGCCGACGTACAGGATCTCGGAAGGGGTGTAGGGGACCACGTCGGCGACCCGTTCGAAGAACGCGGGGTCGGGCTTGGAGGCGCCCCAGTCGTCGCTGGTGCCGATCAGGTCCACGTCATCGGTGAACAGGCCGCGCAGCAGTCCTCCGGCCCGGACGGTCTGATTCCCGGCGATGCCGAGCCAGAGGCCATCCTCCCGCAGGCGCGCCAGCGCGGGGCGGACATCGGCGTACAGGTCCTCTTCCCCGAAGTGCTCGGGCTTCCCCGCAGCGGCCCGGCGCTCGCGCTCCTCGGTCAGGTCGAAGCCGGGGCGGAACTCCTGGAAGGTCTCCCGGTAGTCCCGCCCCTGGGCGATGACCGCCCCGAACATCGCCGCGAAGGTGTGACGGGGGAGCCCCAGCCAGTCCGCCCAGGTCCCGTACTCGCGCGTCTCGTCCACGAGACACTCGCCGACATCGAACACCACTGCACGAATCATGAGGCCGATCCTATGGGCGGTCACCAGCAGCCAGTTCTGGCGGGCACTTCCTGGAGCAGCGGGAGCGGCCTTGCTTTGGCCGAGGGGCACGCGGGAGGTGATCTGGTGGACCAGGTGTGGACCACCACCCCTTCCAGAACCGCCCGCAGGGCGAGAAGAAGCAGGTCAGCACAGGTGCGCCAAGCAGGCCCAAGGCGTTCTTGAAAACCGTCGTGGCAGCGATGTCACCGTGGGTTCAAATCCCACACCCACCGCCAGATCAGAGTATGTGCAGGTCAGAAGGGGTGTCCCGGGTTCGGGGCACCCCTTCTGCGTTCGCTCTGTCTCACCTTGGGTCGGCCGTATCCCGGTCTGGATCGGCGTGTGCGGCCAACCTGTGGCCCAGGGGGTGGGCGGGCCTTCAGAGGTCGCCGTACTCCTTGGCCGGGAGGTGGCCGCCGCGTGAGGCGCGGAAGAGGCGGCCGTCGTCGGTGGTGCTGAACTCCTTCACCAGGGTCCTGAACTGGTCCTGAACTGGGGCTCTTGACCGGACCACCCCGGTAGCTGTCCAGGCGAGGGGTGGTCCGGTCGTTGTGTTGTGTGGTTACTCCCGGAGGTGGGCGCGTGGTGGTGGCCCGCCGGGGTGGCTGTTCAGGGCGCCCTGGGATTCGGTCTCCCAGGAGTGGGTGCCACCGTGGCCGTGGAAGAAGCCGCAGGGGGTGATGTCAGGCCCCCAGGGCCCGATGGTGAGGCAGTCGGGCAGTTCCGCCACGTACGGGACGGCGTCGAGCCATACCGCCCACAGGGCGATGCCGTTCCCGGTGCGCAGTGGGGCGTAGTGGTGGCCCAGGGCGTGATCGTCGAGGATGCAGAACACCCAGGTCGAGGGGCGGTCGAAGCCGAAGAGCGGGCTGGTGGGGGAGTCGAAGAGATGGCTGGGGAGTTGTCCGCCCGTCCCGCACTGCCACCTCACCGGGACTCCCTCGCGGCCCGCAGCAACTGACTACGCGCGGGGCGGGCGCGCCGGGCACCACAGCAGCGTGCGCAGGTGCAGGCCGGGAACTTCAGCGGGTTGTCCATCACCACGACCCGGTCGCCGTCCCGGACCACGGTGCTCGGTCCCCAGGTCCGCCCGGAGTCCCGTGACACCCGCAGCGTCATCCGGGCCCGCCCCTCCTCACCGGGGACGCGGCCGGGCCGGTTCATCCGGCCCACCCCACCAGCACGCCGGGGTCGGTGATCTCCTCCGCGAGGAAGTACGGCCGGATCAGAACCGGTTCGGTGCCGTCCCACGGCGATAGCGGCGACGGCGGACCAGGCGCCCGCACGAGGGCCACACGGTGACGGACTGTCCGTGCGGGCAGCGGGAACCGGAGTATCCGAAGAACACGGGGAAGGTGCAGGGACACGGTACGGCTCCTTCACAGGGCAGGCGTCAGGGTGCTGGAGATCCTCGTGCTCGCCGTCGGGACGGGGGAACCTCGGGTGAACCCCACTTCTAGACGCTTCGATTCCGATAGAACGTCCCTAGTGCCGTCCCAAGCCTTAGAGGGGGACACATGCCGAACGAGCGACTACGAGCCGCGCTGATGAGCAGCGGCTGGACATACGCCACCCTCGCGGACGTGGTCGGTGTCGACCCCAAGTCGGTGGAGCGCTGGGTCAATCTCGGGCGGACACCCCGCCGCACTGCCGCCCTGACGGCAGCAAATGCCCTGGGGGAGGATGTGTACACACTCTGGCCCGCCCTTCGGCAGCCGAGCCCCGCCCGCACCCTCAGCCCGGAACTTCTGGCGTTCTACGACCGGCGGTCTGATCTTCCCGTATCGGCGCTCGTGGATCTGATGCGGCAGGCGAGGCATCGGATAGATGTCCTGGCGTACTCCGGATTCTGGTTGACGGAGGCCCCGGCTTTCCACCAGGTGGTCAGGGAGAAGGCGGCGGCCGGAGTGCCGATCCGCTTCCTGCTGGGTGACCCGGCCAGCGAAGCTGTCGCGGTTCGTGGCGCGGATGAGGGAATCGGCTCTGCGCTGGCGGGCAAGATCCAGAACGCTCTGGTCAATTACGCGCCGCTCTTCGGGCTTTCCGGAGTGGAGTTCCGGATGCACGGTACGACGCTCTACAACTCGGTCTACCGGGCGGATGACGAGATGTTCGCCAACGGGCATATGTATGGCGTGGGTGCCTACAGGGCGCCCGTACTGCATCTCCAGCGGGTGCCCGAAGGTGGATTGTTCGAGGCGTACGCCGAGAGTGTCGAGCGGGTCTGGGAGACGGCGCGGCCCCTTCGGTCCCCTGCTGAGCTGGGAGGTCTTCACATATGAGCCGGATCGACTACTTCCGCGACCCGCACGCTCCGGAGGCGAACTCCGTGGTCCCTTCGGTCACGGCCGTCGTACGCGACGAGGGCGGGCGGCTTCTGATCATCCACAGGACCGACAACGATCTCTGGGCGCTTCCCGGCGGGGGTCATGACATCGGCGAACGCATCGGGGAGGCGGTCGTCCGTGAGGTGGAGGAGGAGACCGGCATCCTGGTGGAGGTCGATGGCATCGTGGGCCTCTACACCGACCCGGAACATGTCATCGCGTACGACGACGGAGAGGTCCGGCAACAGTTCTCGATCTGCTTCCGGGCGCGCCCTGTAGGAGGCGCACTGCGGACCAGCAGTGAGTCGAAGGAGGTCCGCTGGATCGATCCGGCGGACTTGGACGGTCTCGACATCCACGCCTCCATGCGGCTGCGCATCCAGCACGGTTTGGACGAGTCTTGTCAGGGGCCCTACATCGGCTGACCGCTGGAGGCGGTCTCGGCTGTGCGGCGCTCGATCCGTGTGACGGCGGCGCGTAACTCCGGGGTGGCGCGCTGGATGAAGCGGCCGACGATGGTGTCCGGGCCGTAGCGCTGGACGATCTCCTCCAGCCGGGCGGCCGGGGCTGTCCGCTTCCCGTCCGGTGTGGTCGTCATGTCGCAGAAGATCAGCGCGTCCCGCAGGCCGGGGTGTTCCAGAGGGAACTCCGTCTCCAGGTCGTGCCGGAGCCCGTGCTCCTCGGCTTCCAGGAGTGCGCAGGAGTGGTGCGCCACGAGGCTGGTGAGGCGTTCGTCGGCGTTCTGCCGGTGGCGGAGGAAGCGGGCGCCGTCGAGGGGGTGGAAGCCGGTGGTGGCGATCGACGGGGCGTAGCCGATGTCATGGAGTACGGCGGCGGCTTCGAGGAGTCCGGCGTCGTCGCCGAGGATCGGGCGGAGTAAGCGGGCCCGCTGGGCCACCCCGAGGGAGTGGGCCCAGCGGCGTGGCAATGGTTCGGAGAGGAGGGATTCGGAGAGCGCGTAGGCCCATGGGGTCAGCTCCATGGCGGCCAAGGCTAGGGCGCGGAGAGATACCCGGGGCACTTCCTCCGCAACCCGGGATGCGGAGCGCGCTCCTGCCGAGGGTGTCCGCTGGTCAGGCGGGCAGTGCGGTGTCGGCGATGAGGCTGATCTCGATGAGCTGGTCGGGGAAGGTCAGTTCGGTGACGCCGAGGACCGCGCTGACGGGGTGGAGGAAGGTGCCGGTCGCGTCGAGCGCGAGTTGTCCGGAGATATGGGTCAGCGTGCCGGACCTGGTCGCCTGGGAGTAGCCGAAGTCGCTCTCGGCCGGGATGTCGTGGTGGAAGTCGTCGATGGTGGTCAACGGTTCTCGCCTCTCCGCCGTGCTCTCTTGTGGTTACTCGGAAACCGTAGGAGAGTCAGGGCTGACCTGGAAGAACGCACTTTTCGGTGACTGAGGAACCTCATGGTGACCCGACAGCAGCTGACAGATCTGCCCGAGGACGCTGACCTGCGGCGCGCGGATTCCCTGGCGCGGGAGATCTTCTCCGATATCGCCAACAAGTGGGTGTTCCTGATCATCGAGGCACTCGGCGAACGGACCCTGCGCTTCAGCGAGCTGAGGAACGAGGTCGACGGGATCAGCCACAAGATGCTCACCCAGAACCTGCGCATGCTGGAGCGCAACGGCCTGGTCGACCGGAGGGTGTACCCGACCGTGCCGCCACGGGTCGAGTACACCCTCACCGAACCGGGCCGGGCCCTGCGTGCCACGGTCGACGCCATCTGTGGCTGGACCCATCAGCACCTCGGGCGGATCGAGGAGGCGCGCCGCCGCTTCGACGGCTGAGAGGGAGGGGCGGTGTGCTTCCCCGGTCGTGGTTACGGGACCTGAGGTGCCAGCGGCGGGTCGTCACCGGGGCCGCCCGGCGGGAGCGGGGGTGGGTCCGTGCCGCCCCGCACGGGGGGGAGCGGACGGCCGATCTCCTCGGTGATCTCCGGGACGTTCTGTACGACGGAGATCAGATTGCCCAGCGCGGTGCCCAGATGCTCGCTTCTCCAGCGCAGTACTCCCTGGAGTCTCATGAGTGCCGTGGTCAGTTCGCTGTCGGCGGCTCTCTCCGAGTTCTCGATCAGCAGGACCAGGTCCTCTTGGATCGTCTCGTCTCTCGGCAGCTCCGGGATATGGGCCTCTTGGGCGGCCAGGGCTCTCGCCATATACGTCAGCTGATCGATGCCGTGATACTCACCACCGCGAAAGGCCGCACGCCCCCAGACCACATAGGCGACCATCCAGGTGTGCAGTGAGAGCATCCAGTTCCGTGTCTGCCGACGGGCCTCCTGCTGTTTCTCGCTGAGGAACTGTCCGCTGAGATGCCGTGCCGTTGTGACACTCGCGGCCACGAAGAGACTGGCGCCACCGAATTCCAGCGCGTCTTCCATGGTCTGGTTGAATCCCAGATAGCTGGTGATCCAGGCGCCTGTTCCGGCCGCCAGTGAGGTGACACCGTCCTGGAGCAGTCGATAGCGCGCGATACGGACGTCGTCGGCGACTCCGTGCATGATCTCGTTGGCCATTTCCAGGCGGAGGCTGTTCTGTCCGTCCGACGGGACTCCCGAGCTGATCAGGATCCCGTAGAGGGCCACCGAGAAGCTCTTGCCGAAGAGGGCCGCCGCCTCCGGACCCGGCTCGGCCCCGGCCATGTCGAGGGCTTCGAGCCCTTTCTCGGACGCGGCCGCCTTGCTGCCCCAGGCGGCCGCTCGCTGGAAGAAGGTGGTTCCGTCGCCCTTGCGCCACTTGGGGAAGCGGATTCCGTGAGTGATGTGCTCGCGGGTGATACGGATCGCTCCCTTGACGAATCCGCGGGAGCTTTCATAAGGGATCGGTGTGTGGTCCAGTTCATCGCATAAGAGCTTGACCGCTTGGTCGATGTGCGGGGGTATCGGGTCATTGCGCTGGTGATCCGGATAGAGGGCTTCGAGTACGGCCGCGTACCGAATGGAGTCGAGAAGGGCTCGCTGATGGACGATGCGTGTCAGGGCTCGGATCCCCCGGTACGTATTGCTACCGGAGCGTCCTGCTTCCCCCAGGCCAACCATGGGACATCAGGCTAGTGACTCGTGCCGCCGCGGCGCCACCGATTCGGCTCGCCGCGGGGTAGCGGATCACCGTGGTGCATTTGGTGTTGTGGATTCCGGTGGGGATGATCTTTCTGGGGTGACGTGGGTATCCCTTCCCCGAGGGGGTCGGATCCCTTTCCCGGTGCTCGGGGAAGCGAACGTGTGGGGAGTCGTCATGCGAGGAGTCCGGCGCCTCGACCGGGATACCGCTTCGGTACCGTCGCCAGGAGCCTCACCCGGGGTGCCCGAGCGGATCTGGTACGCGGCGTACGGCTCCAACATGCATACCGCGCGGCTCCGTTGCTATATCGAGGGCGGGCGGCCGCCCGGGGCGGCGCGGACGTATCCCGGGTGCCGGGATCGCCGCCCGCCCGCGCGGACCGTCTCCCTGGAGTTGCCCGGGGTGCTGTACTTCGCGACCGAGTCGCGGGTCTGGACCGGTGGGCGGGCGTTCTACGACCCGGCCGGGGCCCCTGGCGGTGGTTCCGCCGGTGATCCCTTCGGTGATCGCGCTGGTCTCCGGGGGCCCACCGGCGTCGTCCTGGCGCGCGCGCATCTGCTGACCGGAGGGCAGTTCTCGGACATCGCGGCCCAGGAGATGTACGAGAGCCCGGGCCGCGATCTCGATCTGCGGCCGGTGCTCCGGGACGGCAGGGACGAACGGGGACCAGGGCGGTACGAGACCCTGGTGTGCCCCGGGGTGCTGGAAGGGATCCCGGTGGTGACGTTCACCGCGCCCTGGCGGCATACGGAGGTGGCCTGGAACGCGCCCTCGGCGGCGTATCTGGAGCATCTCGCCGCCGGGCTGCTCGCCGGGCGGGACTGGGGAGTGCGGTCCGTCGCCGCGTATCTCTCCCGGGCGCCGGGGGTGGGCGGAGCCTGGACCCCCGGCGAGATCGAGGCGCTGGTGGCGACCCTCGGTTGACGGTCCCCGACCGTCGGTTGACGGCCCCCGACCCTCGGTTGAGGGTCCCCGACCTCTCGGTCGGCTGTCGCCGACCGTCACTCACCAGCGCCGGTCCGGCTAATCCCGCGTCTTCGGACGGTAGACGCGCACCTGGGTGCCCGTCGCCTCGCTGGTGCGGGAGGAGACCAGCTCCATCGGGCGCTGGTTGCCGTCGGTGGGGAAGATCGTCTTACCGCCGCCCAGCAGCACCGGCATGGTGACCAGGCGGAGCTCGTCGACCAGGCCCTCGCTCAACAGGGAGCGGACCAGGGTGGGGCTGCCCATCACCAGAAGGGAGCCCGCACCACTCCGGCGCAGTTCGCTGAGGCGGGACACGGTCTGGTCGCCGGGGATGAGGGTGGTGTTGTTCCAGGTCAGGTCGGATTCGCTGAGGGTGCTGGACACCACGTACTTCTGGAGCGAGTTCATCCGGTCCGCGAAGGGGTCGCCCGCCCGCTCGGGCCAGGCCCCCGCCATCGTCCGCCAGGTGCGGCGGCCGAGCAGCAGGGCCTGGGCCTCCCGCATCGACTCGTCGAAGAACGGGCCGATCACCTCCGGGTCGAAGAACGGGTGTGACCAGCCGCCGTGGGCGAATCCGCCGTCGCGGTCCTCCTCCGCGCCGCCGGGACCCTGTACGACGCCGTCCAGGCTGATGAACTCACTGATCACGATGCGCATGGTGGTGCTGTCCTCTTCTGTGGCCGTGTTGTTCAGGTGACTGCTGTGTGGTGGGAGTGACTGCTGTGTTCTTCGAGTGACACGTCTTCTACGAGGGACACATGCCGCTACGGGGGACACATGTCTTTCGTGTGGTGTGTGCTCTTCGGGTTGCTCCGTATGGCAAGGGAGACCGGTGGTGGGCCTCTGACTCATCGCTCTGTCGCGCACATTTTTTCGAATGATCACCCGAATGGTGAAGGGGTGGTGGTGGGGGAGATGAAAGCGCAGGTCGGTGGGGTGACCGGGGTGGGTGGCCGGTGATCCGTTCGCCTCCGGCGTTCCCGCGCGCTACTCTGATCGAACAGAGGTTCGATGACACTTTTCGGGTGATGCGGACGAAGGGGATAGAGGGGGTCATGGCTGGAGGTAGGGCATGGAGGGCTTTACGCATCTGCATGTCGCGTCCGGCTACTCGGCCCGCTACGGCGCCTCCCACCCGCGTGATCTGGTGCGCCGGGCGGCCGAGCGTGGCATGACCGCGCTCGCGGTGACCGACCGGGACACGGTCACCGGGGTGGTGCGGTTCGCCAAGGCCGCCCTGGAGCAGGGGGTGCGGCCGGTCTTCGGGGTCGATCTGGCGATCGAGCCTTTCCCGTTGTCCCCTCTGGTCTCCCCGTCCCCGGTGATGTCCGTGCGCCCGGTCTCCCCGGCCGCCGCCGCGCCGTGGGACGGTGATCCCCGTCGTGCCGGTGCCGGTGATCCGCCGCGTACCGGGCGTACGGGTGGTTCCGGGCGCGCGGCCCGTACGGACGGCACCCGCTCCCCCGTACGCGGCGGGGCCCATGTGATCGAGCCGCCCCTGCGCTTCACCCTGCTCGCCCGTGACGCGGCCGGGTGGGCGGCGCTCTGCCGACTGGTCACGGCCGCCCATGACGGTCGCCCCGGGGACGACCGTCCCGGGCGGCCGCATCTGGCCCATCACCGGCCCGCCCCCGTGCTCGGCTGGGCCGACCTGCGGGAGTTCGCCGGGCCTGGTCAGGGGCTTCTCGCGCTGCTCGGACCGGTCTCCGAGCCCGTGCGCGCCCTCGCGGCCGGGCGGCCCGATCTCGCCGAACGGCTGCTCGGGCCCTGGCGTGAGCTCTTCGGCGACGGGCTGCGTCTTGAGGCGGTCTGGCACGGGCGGGCCGGCACCGGGCCCGGTTCCCTGCGGCTCGCCGCCAGGACGCTGGGGCTGGGTGAGCGCGCCGGGGTCACGACCGTACTCGGTAACGCGGTCCGCTATGCCGACCCACGGCAGCACCGGCTCGCCGATGTCCTGGACGCCGCGCGGCTGCTGCGCCCGATCGGGCGGGTGCCGGCCGGCCGGCGATCGGCTGGTCAGGGGTGGTCGCTGGATTCCGGGGAGCGCTGGCTGAAGGGGTCCGAGGAGATGGGTGGGGTCGCCGGGCTGGTCGCCGAGGCGGCGGGGCTGGGTCCTCGGGGCGCCGCGCGGCTGCTGGCGGCGACCGCCGAGGCCGCCGAGTCGTGCCGGGTCGACCCCGTACGGGATCTGGGTCTGGGGCGGCGGCACTTCCCCGAGCCGTGGACCGTCGGAGCCACGGACGCGGCCGACGCCGCCCGGGTGCTGCGGGAGCGGTGTGAGGCGGGGCTGATCCGCCGGGGACTGGACCGCGACCCCGCCGCCCGCGCCCGTCTGGACGAGGAACTCGATCTTATTACCGAACTGGAGTTCGATACTTACTTCCTGACCGTCGCTCAGGTGGTCGCCGACATCCGGGAGATGGGCGTACGGGTCGCCGCACGCGGCTCCGGCGCCGGGTCCATGGTCAACCATGTCCTCCGGATCGCCACCGCCAATCCGCTGGACCACCGGCTGCTGTTCGAACGGTTTGTCTCCCGGCGGCGCAAGGACCTGCCCGATATCGACCTCGATGTCGAGTCCGCCCGCCGACTCGACGTCTACGACCGGATCATCCGGCGCTTCGGCCGGGAACGCGTCGCGATCACCGCGATGCCCGAGACCTACCGGGCGCGCCACGCGCTGCGCGACACCGGACTGGCCCTGGGCATCGCCCCGGCCGAGATGGACCGGATCGCCACCTCGTTCCCGCACATCAGGGCGTCGGACATCACCGCCGCCCTGGCCGAGCTGCCGGAACTGCGGCGGCTGGCCGCCGAGGGCGACCGCTACCGGCTGCTCTTCGAGCTCGCCGAGGGGCTGGACGCGCTGCCGCGCGGGATCGCCATGCACCCGTGCGGGGTGATCCTGACGGACGCCACCCTGGGCGG
This sequence comes from Streptomyces sp. NPDC057638, assembly GCF_042800315.1. Classification (NCBI taxonomy): domain Bacteria; kingdom Bacillati; phylum Actinomycetota; class Actinomycetes; order Kitasatosporales; family Streptomycetaceae; genus Streptomyces; species Streptomyces sp. NPDC057638. The sequence goes on along the minus strand of NZ_JBHVHF010000010.1, from coordinate 18,336 downwards.
CCGGGTCCCCGTGCAGCCCACGCCGACCGGGAACTATCCGATGGTCCAGGCGGACAAGGAGGACGTCGAGGACCTGGGAATGATCAAGCTGGACATCCTCGGGGTGCGGATGCAGTCCGCGATGGCGCACGCCACCGCCGAGATCGCACGTGTCACCGGGCGTCGGATCGACCTCGACGACCCGCGCCAGGTGCCGCTCGACGACCCGTTCGCCTTCAAGCTCATCCAGTCCTCCGACACCCTCGGGATGTTCCAGCTGGAGTCGCCCGGCCAGATGGACCTGCTCAGCAGGCTCCAGCCGCGCGATCCCCAGGACGTCATCGCCGACATCAGCCTCTTCCGGCCGGGCCCGGTGGCCGGAGGCATGCCGGAACGTTACGTCGCCGCCCGTCACGGCGCCGCCCCCGCCTATCCCCACCCCGACCTCGCGCCCGTCCTCGACGACACCTACGGCGTGGTCATCTGGCACGAGCAGATCATCGAGATCCTCGCCACGCTCACCGGCTGCGACCGGGCCTTCGGCGACTACACCCGGCGCGCCCTCGGCGACCGGGAACGGCTGCCGCGCGTCCGAGACTGGTTCCACCGGGCCGCCGCCGCGCGCGGCTACCCGCCCGCCGTCCGTGACGAGGTCTGGCGGACGGTCGAGGCGTTCGGGTCGTACGGATTCTGCCGCGCCCACGCCGTCGCCTTCGCCGTTCCCGCGCTCCAGTCCGCCTGGCTGAAGGCCCACCACCCCGCCGCCCTCTACGCCGGGCTGCTGGAACACGACCCCGGGATGTGGCCCAAGCGCGTCATCGTCGCCGACGCCCGCCGCCACGGCATCGCCGTCCTCCCTGTCGACATCAACCGGTCCCTGGCCACCCACACCGTCGAACGGGCGCCGGACGGCACCTGGGGGGTGCGGCTGGCGCTCCGCGGGGTGCGCGGCATCAGCGAGGACGAGGTCACCCGTATCGTCGCGGGACAGCCCTACGGTTCGCTCTCCGATCTCTGGCAGCGCGCCCGCCCCCACCGTCCGACCGCCGAGTACCTGGCGGAGATCGGCGCCCTGGACGCGGTACGGGGAGGGCTGACCCGGCGCGATCTGCTGCTCCAGATCGGGGAGCTGCACCGCCAGTACCGGGGCCGCCCGCTCGGCGACGGCCAGCTCGTGCTGCGTACCGAATCCGGCACCGGGGCTCTCCGTCAGAGTGCCAGCCAGAGTGCCAGCCAGAGCGTCGACCCGAGCACGGGCCAGAGCGCCGGGCTGCCGGAGATGACCGGGCGCGAGGCCACTGGCGCCGAACTGCGCGTCCTCGGGATCGATGTGACCCAGCATCTGATGGACCACCACCACCGGCTCCTGCGGGAGCTGGGCGCCACCAGCGCCCGACGGCTGGACGGGGTGAGGCCCGGTGAGACCGTCCTGGTCGCGGGGGTGCGCGCCGCCACCCAGACCCCGCCGATCGCCTCCGGGCGCCGGATCATCTTCGTCACCCTGGACGACGGGTCCGGCCTGGTCGACCTCGCCTTCTTCGAGGACAGCCATGACGCCTGCGCCCACACCGTCTTCCACTCCGGGCTGCTGCTGGTGCGCGGAACCGTGCAGCGCCGGGGGGAGCGCTCCACCGTCGTCGGCGCGATGGCCTGGGACCTGGAGGCCCTCGCCGTGGCCCGGCGCGACGGCGGCCCCGAGGCGGTCCACCGCCTGCTGGGGCCCGCGGGCATGCTCGTACCGGCGGGTGGGGCGCGGCGCGGGGGGACGCGGGAGATACGAGAGGTACGGGAGGAGCGGCAGGGCATCGAGGCGTCCGGCCCGTGGGCGAAGGGCGCGCCAGGGCGTCGTCAGCCCCATCGGGTGATCGAGCAGGAGACGGGCGCGCGGCTGCATCCCTGGGCCGACCTCCAGCCCGCGGGACAGCGCACGGCGGATGCGCGGGAGCTGGGGGGCGCGTATCAGGGTCCAGGGGGCGCGCGAAGGGACCATGGGCGAGGCACCCAGGGCGACGCGCGAGACGGTGCACACGGCCACGCGCGGAACGGCACCCAGGGCGACGCGCGAGACGGTACCCACGGCCACGCGCGAGACGGTGCACACGGCCACGCGCGAGACGACCACCAGGACACCGTTCAGGACGATCCCCACCCCCTCGGCGTCGACCTGAAGTCCTTCGGCTACACGAGCCCCGGAAGCGCGGGGTGATCCCATGAGAGAGCGGCACATCCTCCGCGTCCACTACCACCTGGGCGACCGATACGACCCGGAGCTGTACGAGCGTCTGATCCAGCAGCTCCACGGGATCTGTCCGCGCGCCCAGGCGCTCCCGCCCGCCGACGTCGACTGCGACATCACGGGCGCGCTGCGCTACTGGGGCCAGGACCCCCACGGGCTGGCCCAGGTGGTGCGGATGCGTACGTTCGCGCTGTACGGGGTGCGGACCACCATCGGGTCCGCGGGCAACCGCATGCTCGCCGCCATGGCGATGGACGCCACCGAGCCCGGAGGGGTCACCCATCTGCCCCCGGAGGCGGTCCGTTCCTTTCTGCGACCCCGGCCGGTCGCGGCGCTGTACGGGGTCGGGCCCGCCCTCGCCGCCGTCCTGACCCGGCACGGGCTGCACACCGTCGGAGCCGTCGCCGACACCCCGCCCGCCACCTTGCAACGCCTCCTCGGCCGCGCCCAGGGACGCCAGTTGTCCGAGCGTGCCCACGGTCTCGACCACCGTCCGGTGACCGCGCGGGAGCCCGCGCGCTCCCTGGGCGCCGATCACGCGTTCCCGTACGACGAACTCGACCCCTTCCAGCAGCGCCGCGCCGTCCTCGGCCTCGCCGAACGGGTGGGCATGGCGCTGCGGGCCGAGGAGCGCGTCACCCGTCGGCTGACCCTGACGGTCCGCTACGCCGACCGCTCCACGACGACCCGCGCCCGGACCCTGCCCGAGGCCACCGACCATGGCCCGGTCCTGATCCGTGCCGCACGCGAACTCCATGAGGGACTGGGGCTGCAACGCGCCCGGGTGCGCGGGTTCTCGCTGCGCGCCGATGAGCTCCGGCCGGCGGCGGAGGCCACGACCCAGCTCACCTTCGACCCGGCGGACGAGAGGGCGCGGCGGGTCGAGTCCTCCGCCGACCGGGCCCGCGAGCGGTTCGGCCCGGCGGCGGTCCACCGCGCGAGCCTGGCGGGTGGCTGAGGCTCGGTGGCGGTGCGTCGCGTGAGCTTGGCGAACGGCCGAGGCTCGGTGGCGGTGGATCGCGTGAGCTTGGCGAACGGCTGAGGCTCGGTGGCGGTGGATCGTGTGAGCTTGGCGAACGGCCGAGGTACGGCGCCGACCCACCGGCGGCCCGCGCCCTTCAGGAGCCGGAGGTCAGACGGGCCGCCGAGGCGATCGTGGCGCGCGCCTCGTGTTCCGTCAGGCCCGCGTGGAGCGCCGCGTCCGTCAGCGCGTCGGCCAGGTCGTCGCCGATCCCGTTCTCGTACGCCCGGCAGGCGGCCCAGAAGAGACGGGTGTTGCGCTGGCCCGTGTGCGCGGTGAGGACGAAGTGGATCAGTCCCTGGCCGTGTCCGTACCGATGGCCCGTTACTCCGCCGGGACCGGAGGAGGGGTGGTGCGGGCGCGCGGGGGGCGTGAGCAGTCGGATCAGGGCGCGAGGGCAGGGCGCGGGTGCCCGTCCCGCCGAACCGGGAGCCAGCCGGTAGGCGCCCCGCGCGGTGACCGACCCCGGCCCGACCAGATAGCCGCCCGCTCCCCGGACATCGATCCCGGGCGCGAGCCGCCCCGCCGAGTTCGGCACCACCACGCCCGGCGGCCCGGTGAGCCAGAGGTGGCGGCCACCGCTCGGGGTGAGCACCACCACGGTCTCGGGCAGGGTGAACAGATGCCTCAGCGCCAGCAGATGGAGCGAGGCGAGGGAGTCGAGAGAGGCGCAGGAGTCGGGGGAGGAGGCAGAGGAGGAGCCGGAGGCGGGGGCGGCGGGGGTATCGGACACCGGCCCCGGGTACCCCCTGTGCCCTGCCCGCCCCCTGTATCCCACGTGGTCCGCCTGCCCCCCGTACCCCGCGTGCCCCGCCCGTCCCGTGTGGTCCGCCGACGGTGTGTCGAGGTCGATCCCGATCAGATGGCGCGGCTCCTTGCCGCACGCGATGCCGTAACCCGTCGCCCAGGGTGCCGCGTCGAAGAGCGCGCGTACCCGTTCCGGCTCGGTGGTGGCGTCGTGGACCCCGTGCCCCATCCGTCCGCACTCACCCCGGCAGAGCACCCGTCCCGGGTCGCCGTGGTGCGGGGAGCGCAGGGCCGGGAGCTTGTTCGGGGAGAGCGGGAAGACGGCGAGCCCCCGTGCGGCGGCGGCCAGGGCGTGGGCGAGTGCCGGGGAGGCGTGCTGCTGCCGGTGCTCGGTGCGGGCCATGGCTTTATTTTCGTACATGCGTTCGAAGAAGGAAAGAGGGGGGGAGGAAGGGGTGTGGTCTGGATGAAAGGCGGACGTAACGTTTCCGTCCTGGTCGGAGCCGACTCCCTGCCGTCCCTGCTGCCAGGGGAGGGCGGTGTGCGCCGGGGGCGCTCCGGAGCGAGGGGGTTTGCCCCTCCGCCCTCACCCCCGGGAGGGAAACGCTCCCGGCCGAGTGGTTCGCCCCGGATCCGCTGGGCAACTCTGAGGTCGCGACGGGGCGGCCACCGCCCGGCGCGGCCCATCGTCCGGTCGCGCCGGGGTCAGCCGTGGTGGTGATGGCCCGGGTTCCCGGGGCCGTCTTCTCCGGTCCGTGGTGTGTGGTGGGGCGGAGGGGGCTGGTCCCCGAGGTCCGTGGCCCGTGTCGGCGGGGCCGTGGTGGCGGGGGTGGACGTGCGGGGATCAGATGCCCGGAGAACGGACGCCCGTGGAGCAGGTGTCCTGAGAGTGGGGAGCGGGGGAGTGGAGAGCGGACGTCCGGAGGGGGGAGGGGTGTCCGGAGGGGGCCTGGAGCGCGGGAAGGGAGAAGGGGAGAGGGGGGTATGTCCGTGGTGTTCGCCGGTCGTGCGTGGTGGTGGGGCGCATGAGTATGTGGTGACGACCGGCCCGATGGGGGTGTGAACAGGGGGGTGAACCGCCCGTGCGGCGGCGCTTCGGCGCCGTGGCACGGGCGGTTCCCGTTGTGCGGAACGGGCCGTTCGCGGGTGGGGTGGGAAGCCGGGGTTCGCGGGCGGGGTCCGGGAGCGGACGGTTCGAAGCCGGGGTCCGGGAGCGGCCGTTCGCGGGCCCGCGGCCGGTGACCTTGACAGCCGGGCGCGAACTGACGGACAGTCAGAAACTACCCCCGAACGCCCGGGAGGTCCCTGTGCGCCCCACCCCACCGCCCGGCCGCCGCCCGTCGCGCGCCCAGCCGCCCCCGTACGCCCCTGAGCTCCGGGCGCCGCACGGCGGGCGGAACCGATGACGGCCACCGGGTCCGATCCCGCCGTGGAGTTCACCCGTCGGCTCAAGGCGTACGAGGGGAGCCCGGCCTCCCTCGGAGGGACCGGCAAGGACCTCGTCAACACGGCGATGATCAGGCACTGGTGTGAGGCCATGGGCGACACCCACCCCGCCTACCAGGGCCCGGACGCCATCGCTCCGCCGGCGATGCTCCAGGCGTGGACGCTGGGCGGGCTCTCCGGGCACGGGGATCTCCCCGGGGCGCAGACCGAACTGTCCGGACTGCTCGAACGCGCCGGGTACACCTCGGTGATCGCGACCGACTGCGAACAGGAGTACCGGCGCCCGCTGCGCCCCGGCGACCGGATCACCTTCGACGCCGTGGTCGAGTCGGTCTCGGAGCGCAAGCGGACGGCGCTGGGGACGGGCCATTTCGTGACCACGAGGACCGAGATACGGGCCGATGGCGAGCTGGCCGGAACCCATCGCTTCCGCGTTCTGCGGTACGCACCCGTACGGGACGGCGCACAGCCACCCACCCGACCGGCCGCACCACCGGCGCCTCCCGCACCACCGGCGCCCGCGGCCGGGAGCGTCCCGCCCGCCCCGGCGGCCTCGCCCGCCCCGGCCCGGTCCGGCCCCGCCACCCCGCCGCGCCCCCGCCCCGCGAGCGAGGCCGAGCCCCCGCGCCCCCGGCCCGTCATCAACGCCGACAACGCCGGGTTCTGGGCAGGCGTCGCCGAGCGGCGGCTGCTGATCCAGCGCTGCGCCGACTGCGCCACGCTCCGCTTCCCCTGGCTCCCCGGCTGCTCCGGGTGCGGCTGCCCGGAGTGGGACACGGTCGAGGCCGGTGGCGCGGGCCGGGTCTACTCCTATGTGGTCGTGCACCATCCACCCGTCCCGGCCTTCGGCCCTCCGTACGCCGTCGGACTGGTCGAACTGGCCGAGGGGGTACGGATCGTGGCCGGGCTGACCGGGGTCGCCCCCGCGGAGGTACGGATCGGCATGGGCGCCGAGCTGGAGTTCGTCCGGGCCGACCGGGACCAGCTCGTGCCGGCCTTCCGGCTCTCACCGCCCTCGGCCGTTCCGGACTCTGTCCGTCCGGCCCCTGTCCTCCCCTCCGCCGCGCCGGACCTCGTCGTTCCGGACCTCGTCGTTCCGGACCTCGTCGTTCCGGACCTCGTCGTTCCGGACCGCGCCCCGTCCTCCGCCGCGCCGGACCCTGTTGTTCCGGACCCCGCCCCGCCGGATCTCGTCCCTTCCACCCCACCTCCCGCTCCCACGAACCTGGCCGCCATCCCCCCGTCACCACCCCCGCCCCGCCACCCCGCCGCCCCGCTGCCCCCGCTGGAGATCCCCGTCACCCGCACCCTGGTGATCGCCGGGGCCATCGCCTCCCGGGACTACCAGGACGTCCACCACGACCCCGTACGGGCACGGGCCAAGGGCTCTCCCGACATCTTCATGAACATCCTGACCACCAACGGCCTGGTCGGCAGGTATCTCACCGACCGCTTCGGCGCGGGCGCCACCCTCCGCTCGCTCGCGATACGGCTGGGGGTGCCCGCCTACCCGGGCGACACCCTGGTCCTGACCGGGACGGTCACCGCGCGGGACGGCGACGCCGTGACGGTACGGATCACCGGCACCAACCGCCTCGGCACCCACGTCAGCGGAACGGCGGTGCTCGGTCTCGCTGCCACGGATCCGCTGGACCCCACCCCTCCGGAGGGCCCCCGATGAGCGTTCGCCGCCCTGCGCACCGCCTCCGGCTCGGTGGCCGGGCGGCCATCGTCGGGATCGGGGCGACCGAGTTCTCCAAGGAGTCCGGCCGCAGTGAGCTGCGGCTCGCGGCGGAGGCCGTGCGCGCAGCGCTCGCCGACGCCGGGCTCACCCCGGCCGATGTCGACGGGCTCGTCACCTTCACCATGGACACCAGCCCCGAGATCACCCTCGCCCAGGCGGTCGGTGTCGGTGAGCTGACGTTCTTCTCCCGGGTCCACTACGGCGGGGGCGCGGCCTGCGCGACCGTGCAGCAGGCGGCGCTCGCCATCGCCGGGGGCGCCGCCGAGGTGGTGGTCTGCTACCGGGCCTTCAACGAGCGCTCGGGCCGCCGCTTCGGCACGGGCGTACGGCACCGGGAACCGTCGGCGGAGGGCGTGGCGCTCGGCTGGAACCTGCCGTCCGGACTGCTCACCCCCGCCTCCTGGGTGGCGATGGCGGCCCGGCGCTATCTCCATACGTACGGAGTGACCACGGAGGCGTTCGGCCGGGTCGCGGTGGTCGCGCGGCACCACGCGGCCCGCAACCCCGCCGCGTACTTCCACGGACGGCCGATCACGCTCGCCGACCACGCCGCGTCCCGGTGGATCGTCGAACCGCTGCGGCTGCTCGACTGCTGCCAGGAGACCGACGGCGGACAGGCGCTCGTGGTCACCAGCGTGGAGCGGGCCCGTGATCTGCCCCGCCCGCCCGCCGTCGTCCTCGCCGCCGCGCAGGGGGCCGGCCGGGCCCAGGAGCAGATGACCAGCTACTACCGGGACGATCTCACCGGGCTGCCCGAGATGGGCGTGGTGGCGCGCCAGCTCTGGCGGAACACGGGCCTCGGCCCCGGCGATATCGACACCGGGATCCTCTACGACCACTTCACGCCCTTCGTCCTCACCCAGCTGGAGGAGTTCGGTTTCTGCGGCCGGGGGGAGGCGGCCGACTTCATGGCGGCGGGAACGCTGCCGCTGAACACCCATGGGGGGCAGCTCGGTGAGGCGTATCTGCACGGGATGAACGGCATCGCGGAGGCGGTGCGCCAGATCCGTGGCACGTCGGTCAACCAGACACCGGGCGCGGCGCGGGTCCTGGTGACGGCGGGGGCGGGCGTTCCCACATCCGGGTTGATCCTGGGCTCGGACGGCTGAGTGGGCGGCCCGTGCGCTGGCCCGGGGGTGGCGGGGGCCGTTGACTCGGGCCATGCGCTTTCGGAGACGGGGCCGCCGCGGTGGCGGCCGGGACGACCACGGACCCCGGCCCACCGGCCCCGGCCCCGACTCCACCGGCCCCAGCCCCCTTGGCCCCACCAGAGCTGCCGACCCCAGCGCCGGTCCCACCGACCCCGGCCGCACCCCCTCCACCCCTTCCACCTCCCCCGGCCACGGCTCCACCGACCCCGGCCACACCCCCTCCACCCCTTCCACCTCCCCCTCCACCCCCGACACCCTCACCCCCCACCACTCCGGTGGGAGAGCCCGTCACCACCGCCTCCCCGTCGCCGCCGCCCTCGCCGTCACCGCGCTGATCGCCCTGCCCGATCTGCTGCTCACCGGCCCTCCCACCGGGCCCGCCCCCACCGCGGTGGACCGTTCCCTGCTCCCGGTGGTGCCCGACACCACCGCCGACACCGCGGTCACCTTCCGGGGCCTGGTCTTCGACGCCTGCCAGGCGCCGCCGCTCGCCGCCATGACCGCCTGGCGCGGGGCCTCCCCGTATGGCGCGGTGGGTGTGACGTACGCGGGCCGGGGCCGTGACTGTCCCGGCCAGCCCCATCTCACCCGCCGCTGGGTGAGCGAGGTCCACCGCATGGGCTGGCGGGTGCTCCCCGTCTACGCCGGTTCCCAGCCCCCGTGTCTGCGGGCGGAGCCCGCCGGTCCGCCGCACCCCGCCCGCCGGGAGGCGACTCCGCACCCCCGTGGCACCACCCGTCTCGACCACACCAACCCCCGTAACGACGACACCTCCGGCCGCGACCCCCTCGCCCCCCACCAGCGCCACGCCGTCATCGGAGCCACCCCCGCGGCCCAGGGCGAGCGCGAGGGCGCCGAGGCCGTCACCCGTGGCCGGGCCCTCGGCATGGGCCCCGGCAGCGCGCTCTATCTCAGCCTGAAGTCGTACGACCTGCGGGTGGCCGCCTGTGTCCGCGCCACGCTCGACTTCGTCCGCGCCTGGGACCGTGAGGTGCGCCGCCGGGGCTATGTCCCGGGCCTGCGCAGCCACGCCGACGCGGGCGTCCTCCATATGGAGCGCGCCCGCCGCGCGGGCACGGGCGACCTGCCCTCCGCGCTGTGGTTCACCCGCTCCGCCAGCAGGCCGTCGCTGTACGAGGAGCGGACCCTGCATCCGTACGCCTGGCGGGTGAAGCGCCGTATCCACCAGTACGCCGCCCCCGCCGCCGAGCAGTACGGCGGTCATGCGCTGACCGTCGGCCGGAGCCTGGCCGACGCCCCGGTGGCACGGATCGAGCGGACCAGATGAGCGGACCAGATGAGCGGTCCCGACGGCGGTCGTGGACGGTCGCGGCGGGTGGCGCGGCCCTGAGAGCGGCCTCATCGTCCTCGGGGGTCCCCTCCACCTAGAGGAGGTCGGGCCGTGCCCATCCCTACAACCTGAGGGGGACATGCCTTCAGGACCTCTGGCCGATCCGCTCGTACGGCCCCGCTCCTAGCGTTAAGGGCATGACCACGCCAGTCTGCACACGTGCTTCGAAGGCCGCCGTACCGCCGTACGGAACTGGTGCCCTGTACTCGTCTTTCTCGTCGTATGTACGGGCGCGGGGGCCCGTGCTGCTGCGTACCGCGCGTTCGCTCACCGCCAACCCGAGCGACGCCGAGGATCTGCTGCAGACCGCGCTGACCAAGACGTACGTCGCGTGGGACCGGATCGAGGACCACCGGGCGCTCGACGGCTATGTCCGCCGGGCGCTGCTGAACACCCGCACCTCCCAGTGGCGCAAGCGCAAGGTCGACGAGTTCGCCTGCGAGGAACTGCCCGAGCCGGAGACGGTTCCCACCCCCGACCCGGCCGACCAGCAGGTGCTCCACGACGCGATGTGGCGGGCCGTGATGAAGCTGCCGGACCGCCAGCGGGCGATGGTGGTGCTGCGGTACTACGAGGATCTCAGCGAGGCGCAGACCGCCGAGATCCTCGGGGTGTCGGTCGGTACGGTCAAGAGCGCGGTGTCACGGGCGCTGGGCAAGCTCCGCGAGGACCCGGAGCTGGGTCCGGTCCGCTGAGACGGCCTGTTGAAACGTTCCATCGAAGGGGATCAACGCGCGCTCGGGTAAGGGGAGTTCGGGATCCAACCGCAGGGCCGTCATCGCCACTGACACACGCCGTCGCCTGTCGTACCGTTTCCGCTATGGGGGAGAAACGCCGGTCCGACGACGACCACTTAAACGTACGGAACGATCTCTCCGGGGAGGTCCACGGCCCGGTCGGACAGTTCGGGTCCGTCCACGGCGATGTCCATCTGAACTGGTCCGGGCCGGCCCGTAGCCCGCAGGAAGAGGCGTTCCGCCAGCGGTACATAGCGCGGAAGCAGGCGGAGTGGGACGCCGAGGAGGAGCGGCGGCGCCTGGAGCGGAACGCCGAGGAACAAGCCCGGCGCCGCGAGCAGCGCAAAGAGCGGGCCCAGGGCTTCCTCGGCTCACTGGTGGCGGCGCTGATCGCCTACGGCCTGTTGCAGGTGGACGGCTGGGGCTTCATCAAGGTCGCGGGCGTCGCTGTCGGGATCTTCGCCCTGCTCGCCCTGCTGGGGAGCGTCCTCGGCGGCTGAGCGGACCGATGCGAGCCGGTGCGGACGGGTCCGTGCGGGCGCGGGCGGGTCCGCGGAGGATGACCGTTGACCGGAGAAATGCTACCGAGAGGTAGTGACACACCTCCTGATACCTGCGCAGAATCGTCCCCTCGCGCGACCCTGGCGACGGCGCCCTCGGGAGGAATGCTGTGTACGGCACCATGCAGGATGTACCCCTTCTGGTCAGCAGGATCCTCGACCACGGACGGACGATCCACGGCCGGTCGACCGTGACCACATGGACCGGCGAGGGCGAACCCCAGCGCCGTACCTTCGCCGGGATCGGCGACCGCGCCGCACAGCTCGCCCACGCGCTCCGCGATGAGCTCGGGATCGACGACGGCGGTGTGGTGGGCACCCTGATGTGGAACAACGCCGAGCATGTCGAGGCGTACTTCGCCGTCCCCTCCATGGGCGCGGTGCTGCACACGCTCAACCTCCGGCTGCCGCCGCACCAGTTGGCCTGGGTGATCAACCACGCCGCTGACCGGGTCATCCTCGTCAACGGCTCCCTGATCCCGCTGCTTGCGCCGCTGCTGCCGGGGCTGCCGACGGTCGAGCACATCGTGGTCGCGGGTCCCGGCGACCGGGCCCCGCTGGCGGGCGCCTCCGCCCGGGTGCATGAGTACGAGGAGCTGATCGCGGGCCGTCCGTCCGCCTACGACTGGCCTGAGCTGGACGAGCGGTCCGCCGCCGCCATGTGCTACACCTCCGGCACCACCGGGGACCCCAAGGGCGTGGTCTACTCCCACCGTTCGATCTATCTGCACTCGATGCAGGTGAACATGGCGGAGTCGATGGCGCTCACCGACCGGGACACCACCCTGGTCGTGGTGCCGCAGTTCCACGCCAGCGCCTGGGGGCTGCCGCACGCCGCTTTCATGACCGGGGTGGGCCTGCTGATGCCGGATCGTTTCCTCCAGCCCGCGCCACTCGCCGAGATGATCGAGCGCGAACGCCCCACCCACGCCGCCGCCGTCCCCACCATCTGGCAGGGACTGCTGGCCGAGGTCACCGCCCGGCCCCGTGACCTCACCTCCCTGCGCCAGGTCGTCATCGGCGGGGCGGCCTGCCCGCCCGCGCTGATGGAGGCGTACGACCGGCTCGGCGTACGGCTCTGCCACGCCTGGGGGATGACGGAGACCTCCCCGCTGGGCACGGTCGCCCAGCCGCCGGGGTCGGCGACCGGTGACACGGAGTGGCCCTACCGGGTCAGCCAGGGCCGCTTCCCGGCCGGCGTCGAGCCCCGGCTGGTCGGCCCCGGCGGCGAGATCCTGCCCTGGGACGGCACCGCCACCGGTGAACTGGAGGTCCGCGGGCCCTGGATCGCGGGCGCCTACTACGGCGGCGCGGACGGCTCCGACGGCGGGGAACTGCGCCCCGAGGACAAGTACAGCCCCGACGGCTGGCTCAGGACCGGCGATGTCGGAGTGATCAGCCCGGACGGCTATCTCACCCTGACCGACCGCACCAAGGACGTGATCAAGTCGGGCGGCGAGTGGATCTCCTCCATCGAGCTGGAGAACGCCCTCATGGCCCACCCGGACGTCGCCGAGGCCGCCGTGATCGCCGTCCCCGACGAGAAGTGGGGCGAACGCCCACTGGCCACCGTCGTCCTGGCCGAGGGCGCGGCCACCGAGTACACCGCCCTGCGCGACTTCCTCGCCGAACGCGTCGCCAAGTGGCAGCTGCCCGAGCGCTGGGCCCTGATCCCGGCCGTCCCGAAGACGAGCGTGGGCAAGTTCGACAAGAAGGCCCTGCGCCGCCAGCACGCGGACGGCGAACTGGACGTGACGCGGCTCTGACGGCTCTGACACCGTCCACCCGTACGGGCCCGGGCCGCCGCCGGAGGGCGCGCCCGGGGCTCACCGGGCGACGGCCCCGAACCCGTACGCCGGGAACCCCATGCCCGGGGGCCGTACGCCGGGAGGACCCGGCCCGACGGCACCCCGTACGTCCGTACCGCTCGCCCGCGCCCGCTGGTGCGGTGACCGGAGGGTCCACGGGACACCGCTCCCGGCACCGCGCTCCTGGTTCGTCTAGTTCGTCCCGATCTTCGCCAGCAGATCCACGATCCGGGACTGGACCTCCTGGCTGGTGGAGCGCTCGGCGAGGAAGAGGACCGTCTCCCCGGAGGAGAGCCGGGGGAGTTCGGCGCGGTTGAGTCCCGCCGAGGTGTAGACGACCAGCGGGGTGCGGTTGAGCTGGCCGTTGGCGCGCAGCCAGTCGATGATCCCGGCCCGGCGACGGCGGACCTGGGTCAGATCCATGACGACGAGGTTGGGACGGGTCTGGGCGGCGAGCGTGACGGCGTCCGCGTCGGTCCCGGCGCGGGCGACCTGCATACCGCGCCGCTCCAGGGTGGCGGTGAGCGCGCGGGCGATCTCCTCGTGCTCCTCGATCAGCAGCACCCGGGAGGGGTGCTGTTCGCTGTCGCGCGGGGCGAGCGCCTTGAGCAGGACGGCCGGGTCGGCCCCGTACGCCGCCTCCCGGGTCGCCTGCCCGAGCCCCGCCGTCACCAGCACCGGGACCTCGGCCGCCACGGCGGCCTGGCGCAGCGACTGGAGGGCCGTGCGGGTGATCGGACCGGTCAGCGGGTCGACGAAGAGCGCCGCCGGGAAGGCCGCTATCTGCGCGTCGACCTCCTCACGCGAGTGCACGACGACGGGCCGGTAGCCGCGGTCGCTGAGCGCCTGCTGGGTGGAGACATCCGGCGCGGGCCACACCAGCAGCCGCCGGGGGTTGTCCAGCGGCTCGGGCGGCAGTTCGTCGTCGACGGGCTGCGGCGCGGGCCGCATGGCGACCTCGACCGCGCCCCCGGGACCGTCCAGCGGCTCGGGGCCCTCGGCACCCTCGTCGGGAGCGCCGATCGCGTACGCGCGGCCCTCGGGCCGACGCGCGGGCGCCTGCTGCGGCTGGGCCTGCTGCTGCGGCCGCGCGGCGGGCTCGGGCCGCTCGCCCTCGGGCGGGGTCGCCAGCTTGCGGCGGCGGCCGGAGCCGAGCGGCTGGTTCTGCTTCTCGGTGATCTGCTGGGAGAACGGCTTGTCCTGGCCGAGTGTGCGCACGCTGAACGCCCGTCCCTGGGAGGCGTCCTGCGGCATCGGCGTCTCGGCGGGCAGCGGCTGCCGCACCTGGTCCGGCGCGCCCGCCGCGCTCTCCTCGAAGGGCGGCATGGGCCCCACGCCCGCGCCGTCCGTCTCGGGTGCCCGCCGCCGCCCGGTCGGGAGGGGATGCGGCTGTGCGGGCGTGTGATCGGAGCCGCCGGGCTCGGTCCGTACGAGGTCATGGCGGCCGGGAAGCGAGGCGTCGGCCGCTCCCGCCGTCGGCGGGACGGGCGCGGTGGCCGGGGCGCGCTCGCCTTCGGCGGGCGGCAGCGCGAACGGGGTCCGCCAGCCCTGCGGCGGTGTGCCGTCGCCCGCGCCCTCGGTCTCCTGGCCCGGGACGCCCGCCGCCTCGGCGGGCCCCTCGGCGAGCGCCCGCCGGGCGCGCCGGGCCTCGGCGGGTACGGGAGTGCTCGGGGGGACGGGCGCGGCGGTGCCGGGGGCGGGCGCGATGGCCATGGCAGGCCCGGCGGGCCGGTGCGCGGCCGCCAGCTCGGTGGCTCGCGGCAGCGGCTGACCGAGCGTCTGCGGGTCTTGTGGGCCTCGCGGTTCCTGTCCCGGAACCGGCGGGGCCTCCTGCGGACGAGGCGCGGCGGGCAGGGCGATCTGCGCGGCCCGCTGCGGCGTGTTCGCGGGCGGTACCGGGCCCGCGCCCGGCAGGCCACCCGGCAGGCCACCCGGCAGGCCGCTCGGCAACGCGGGCTGTGCCGAGGCGTGCCCCGGGGCGGTGCCCTGCGGCACCCCCTGCGGAGGCACGGCCTGCCCCAGCGCGGGCCGTCCCGCGGCACCCTCCGCCGCCGTGACCACCGAGCCCTCGGCGGGCCGCCCGGGCGCGCCGGGGGTCGCCGTCTGCTGCTCCGCGGGGCTGGGCCGCCCGCGCCTGCGCCCGGTACCCGCGCCGCCCCCGGCCTCCGCGGTGGGCATGGGCACCTGCTCCGACTGGCCCGCCGCGCGGCGCCGACCGGTCGGCTGCGCGGCGTCGGAACCCTCGGTGGACTCGCCGCCGACGGAGCTCTCCAGGAAGGCGTCCGTACCGCCGCGCCGCGCCCGGCGGCGACCGCCGCCCTGGGTCTCGGGCGAGGACGGCTGACCGGGCAGTGCGAGGGCCCCTCCCGGAGCCGTACCGCCCGTGTCACCGGCCGCCTGGACATCCCCGGAGTCGTCGACGGTCTCCTCAGCGCCACCCTCCCCGGCCGGGGCCGGGGCCGGGGACTCCGGAGCGGTGGCCGCGGTGGCCGCGGGGGTCAGCGCCCCGCTCCCCTCCCCGACCGGCACCTCCAGGACATAACCGCCCCCGCCCATCCCCGGCACCTCATGGGGTACGAGGGTGCCGCCATGCGCCTGGACGATCCCGCGCACGATCGGCAGATGCACCGGGTCGCCCCCGGCGAACGGGCCGCGCACCTCGATCCGCACCGACTCACCGCGCCGCACGGCGGCGACCACGACGGTCGAGTCGCCATAGCCGCCGTCGGCGCTCTGCCGGGCCTTGCCGGTGGAGTCGACCCCGGCGACATCGGCCACCAGATGGGCGAGCGCGGTCGCGAGCCGCCCCGGGTCCACCTCGGCCTCGATCGGCGGGGTGTGCACCGCGAACTGCACCCGGCCGGGGCCGATCAGCTCGACCGCGCCCTCGATCCCGGCGCCGACGACCCCGTCGAGCGGAACGGCGGCCTTGCGCAGCCGCTCGGCCCCGGTGTCCAGCCGCTGGAAACCGAGCACGTTGTCGATGAGCGTCGTCATCCGGGCGTACCCGGCCGCCAGATGGTGCAGGATCTGGTTGGCCTCGGGCCACAGCTGCCCGGCCGGGTCCGCCGCCAGGGTGCCCAGCTCGGTGCGGAGCTCCTCCAGCGGCCCGCGCAGCGAGGCGCCGAGGACGGCGGTGAGCTGCCCGTGCCGCGCCGACAGCTCCTGGTGGCGCTCGTCGCGCTCCTCGATCTCGACCGTGTACCGCTCGCACTTGTCCGCCAGCTCGGCGGTGAAGCGCTCGGTGGCCTCGGCCAGCTCCCGCTCCAGCCGCTCGGTGGTCGCGGCCAGCTCCCCCTCCAGCCGCTCGGTCGTGGCGGCCAGCTCTTCCTCGTGCTTCTCCACGAGGTTGTCGTAGGGGCGCCGGTCGGTGAAGGTCATCACCGCTCCGACCAGCTGGTCCCCGTCCCGTACCGGGGCGGTCGTCAGATCGACCGGCACCCGTGAACCGTCCTTGGCCCACAGCACCTGCCCCCGGACCCGGTGCTTGCGCCCGGACTTGAGGGTGTCCGCGAGCGGGGACTCCTCGTACGGGAACGGCTCGCCGTCCCCGCGCGAGTGCAGCATCAGCGCGTGCAGCTCCCGGCCGCCGAGATCGCTGGCGCGGTAGCCGAGGATCTGCGCCGCGGCCGGGTTCACCAGGACGACCCGGCCCTCGGTGTCCGTACCGACGACACCCTCGGCGGCGGCCCGCAGGATCATCTCGGTCTGCCGCTGGGAGCGCGCCAGCTCGGCCTCGGTGTCCACGGTCCCGGAGAGGTCGCGGACGACGAGCATCAGCAGCTCGTCACCGGTGTATCCGTGGTGCGAGGCGTAGGCCTCGCGCCCGTCCTCCAGATTGGCGCTGGTCACCTCGACGGGGAACTCGGTGCCGTCGGTGCGGCGCGCGATCATCCGGGCCGGCTTGGTGCGCCCGCGCTCGTCGGCGGCCTCGGGGTGGCGCATGGAGCCCGGGATCAGCCGGGAGTCGAACGCGGGCAGCAGATCGAGCAGCCCGCGCCCGACGAGGGCGGTGCCGGGGGTCTCGAAGAGTTCGAGCGCGATGGTGTTGGCGTTGACGACGGTGCCGTTGCAATTGACGAGCACCAACCCGTCGGGGAGGGCATCGAGTATGGCTGCGAGGCGAGCAGCGCCTCGGGATGGCCTGCTGCTCACGACGACGGTTCCTCCCTGACCTACTGCCTGTGCCGGACGGCCGGGCCCATCTTGCCCCTCGGGTTCCGGACTGTCACTGAGGGAGTCTAAGGGCTGCGGCCGGACCCGGGACGGCGGATCCGGAGGAGCCCCGCTCGGGTTTCTGTGCGGAACTGGTGTGCGTACGGTGCTATGACCTGGTGCTGGGCAGGATCGGCTCCAGGTTCTGCCACCGCGAGATCTCGCACCCGTCCACCTGGGTGAAGGTCGCGTCGACGGGCTGCCCCCGCCAGGTGCCGGTGACCCGCGCGGTCGCCGGACCGCCGGTCTGCTGGGTGCAGTACGTCCCTTCGGGGACCGGCGCGAACGGGTCGGCCTCCCCGCCCGCCAGCTCGTCCAGCCGTCCGCACGCCGCCTCGGCGGCGGGGTGGGTCCCGCCGGTGGGGCCGCACTGGAGTTCGTACCGGCCGTCGGTGCGCGTGTTGCCGGTCTCGGAGATGGTGACGGTCAGCCGGTCACTCTCGGGGGCGACCCACCTGCCCTGGCTCCCGGCCCGCGCCTGTCCCCGTGGCGCGGCGGGCTCGGCGGACTCCGCTGGTTCGGCGGGCTCGGCGGGCTCGGTGGGCTCGGCGGGCTCTTGAGGCTCGGTGGGCTCGGTCCGCTCCACCGGTTCCGCCCGCTCGGCGGGCTCCGGCGCCGACGCACCGGGCTCCGGCGCGGCCCCGGACCCGGCGACCCCGGAGACGAAGGGCACCAGCGGAAACGGCGACGCGACGGCCCCGGCGGCGGACGCACTGGCGGCGATCATGACGAGCGAGGCGGACGTGGTGAGCGCGATACGACGCAACATGTCTTCTCCTGGCAACGGATCCCGGCGACAACGAGGAACAGCAAAATCCCCAACAAAGCCAACAAAGCCAACAAAGCCAACAAAGCCAACAAAGCCAACGAAATTTCGGTAAGCATGCCCAGTCAGCGCCCGAGCGTGAACCCGAGGCGGCGCTCGTGCCCGAGGCGGTGCCCGTGCCCGGGCCCTGACCGGTCCTGCGGTGAGGCGGCTTCCGACCGCCTCACCGCTTCTAACGCTCCGTGCCCGTCTCCGTTGCGCAACCGGAACCCCGCCACCCGGCCCCATCGCTCCCCGTACGCCTTCCACCCCACCGATCACCCGCCGATGACCCCGCCGAGCGCTTTGCCCCGCGGCCTCTCGTCCTAGTACCGTGGACCGCGATTGGTGACACGCCGCGTGACTGTGTCATCATCGGCACGCACCATCCGCGCTCGCGCGGATGTGCTGGAGGCGTCGCCTAGTCCGGTCTATGGCGCCGCACTGCTAATGCGGTTTGGGTTTTAAAGCCCATCGAGGGTTCAAATCCCTCCGCCTCCGCCCAGTGATCACCGAAGCCCCGGCCACCCGGCCGG
>NZ_JBHVHF010000009.1:0-64174 GCF_042800315.1 Streptomyces sp. NPDC057638 | reverse complement strand
CCCACAGGGGTGGTATCCCCTATTCCTGAGAGAATACCCGAATCACTGGATTATCCGCCAGTTCAGGAACGAACCCGGTCAGGCGAGAATGCGCCTCGCGCAGGAATTCAACGAATGCGCCCGCGAGCTCTTCGCGATCGACAGAGACTCGCCAGTCATGCTTCGATGACGTCATCACGACGCGATCCCCCTCGCGTCGAAGTCGAATGACCTCATCGTTCTCTGTGAAGCCGATCGCCGAGTCTTCACCCGAAGAAAGGCGATTCAACGCATGACGAAGAGACAAGGCCAGATCCACAAGCGTCAGGTAGCCCTGCCCAGATATGACCTCAACCCCATCGACCACCAGCTCTACACGTACCCCGAAGTACTTGTAGCAAAGGTCAATCTCACTGATGGCTGCCGGGCTGACCTGGCACGCCTTGCCCCAGGTATCGCGCCAAGGCGACCCAGACCCCGGGGGCTCAAAAGAAAAGTGAATCACGGATTCCTCAGCTTTTCGCTACTCGTCTAGAACGGGAACGCCGTCACGACTTTACCGTCGTTAACGATGACGCGGACGCTTGTCAACTCCCCACCGCCATTCGCCGGACCAGCCCTGCCGACAGGAACACCGAAGTCCCATTCATATATCTGCCCGGCGCGGGGCCTCCCGGTATCAGGGTCCGGTGTGTTCGGCCTTGGAGTCCCTCGATTGATGGTCTCCGCGATTCGCCCGCGCACGTGCTTGGCCTTGCCTGTGAGGATTCCAGCCTTATCGTCGACCTTCGCACCGCCAGGCCGGTGCCGATCCACGATGTGCTGCCAGTCACCATTTTCCAGCGCTGCGGTTCCACACAGGCCGTTCGAATTGTGAACGAGTACCGGTGTAGCCCCTGCCAGCACATAGTACGTGTGGTCGGTGTCGACAGTGAGATCGTTGGTGCGCTGCTGGCGGGTGTGCAGGCGGGTGTTGGTGACCTGGACCCAGGTGCCGGCTGAGGTCTGGAGCCAGTTGCCGGGCTTGAGGTCGCCGGCGTCGGTCCATTTGCGGAGGTCGGGAACCCAGAAGGGGTGGTTGGTGGTGGCGATGATGGACGCTTCGCCGTCGCCGGTTCTGACGGTGAGTTCGGCGAATTCCTTGTCGTCTTCGGTGGTGATGGATGCCACGATGGTGCGGGGTTTGCTTTGGCCGGTCTCGGGGTCGGTGGCGAGGACGGTGTCGCCGGGGCGGATGTCCTTGATGGCCTTGGTCGAACCGTCTGTCATCAGGACGCGGGTGTCGGGTGGGAAGCTGTGTGTTCTGCATTTGCGGGCCGCGTCGTCGAGGTGTTTGCGGGCTTGCTTCTGGGCTTGTTCGAGAGCTTCCTTCCCTGCTTTCGTTCCGATCTTGCCGGCCCCACCTGTCGCGAGGGTGAGGAGGGTCATGCCGCAGGCGCCGTAGTTCGTGTCGGAGGCGGGTGACAGGGAGTTGGCACAGTCCACCGGATCGGTGATGCCGATGAAGTCGGCGATGGGCTTCCAGAAGGATCGATCCTTCTTCTCCTTGACGTACTTCATCCCAGGGATGGGTGCCTGCATGATGGGTGTGCCTTTCGGAGGCCCACCGCAGTCGAGGCGCACGAGGGGGCATCCGGTTCCTCTGCCGGTGTTGGTTCCGCCGCCAGGGGGGACGGGCGCCACTGGGGGTTTCTTCGGCGCCGGTACGGGGATCACGCCGGGGCATTCGGTGTTGAAGCACTTGCCGCCGGAGCCTCTGGCGTTTGCTTCCGCGGCTTCGCGGCATTCGCGGATGATGCAGGCGTTGCCGTCCCAGAGGCCGGTGGGGTCGCTGTTGGTGACGGGTGTGTTGTGTGCGTAGGTGTATCCGTGCATCTGCTGGGCGTCGGTGAGGTCCATGATCGGGTCGACGCTGATGAAGCGGCCCAGGGTGGGGTCGTATTCGCGGGCGCTGACGTGGGTCAGGCCGGTGGCGTCCATGGGTTTGCCGAGGAAGCCCTTGTCGTCGGGCCATTGGGCGTTGGCCTGGGTGGGCTGGGGGCCGCGGGGTTCGCCGAAGGGCTTGGACTGGCGGCGGGTGGTGGTGAGGGTGGTGGCGTCGAGGGTGGTGCTGCCGGTGCCGTGGTGGTCGTTGGCCAGGTAGGTGAGCTTGCCGCCGGAGCGGACGATGGTGACGCCTCCGGCCGTGGGGTAGTAGCGGGTTCCGGTGACGGGTCCGCCGGTGGTGTCGGCGGTGAGTTCGTCGGTGCCGAGGTAGAGCGTGGTCTTGGTGCCCTCGCGGCGGATGATGCGGTTGCCTTCGGTGTCGTACAGGTACTCGTGGTTGGCGCCGGCGGAGGTGACCTGGGCGAGTTTGTCCTCGGCGTTCCAGGTCAGGGTCTGCAGGTTGCCGTCGCTGCCGGGGCGGGTCCTGGTGTTGCCGTTGGCGTCGTATGTGTAGCCGGTGGTCGTGGACTGGCGGGTGCCGATCTGCGTGGTGACCGACGTGAGCGTGTGCGACTGGGTTTGTGCGCCCTTGGTGTAGTCGTAGGTGGTGGTGACGTTCTTCGTAGGGTCGTCGGCGGGGTCGTGCTCGACGAGTTTGGTGCGGTTGCCGACGATGTCGTACTCGAAGGACTGCCAGTAGGGATCGGTTGTGCCGACGGTGGCGGGATTGGGTGCCGCGCTGACGCAGCCGCCGACGCCGGGGACGGAGGGAGCGGGCAGGGTGCTGGTGCCGCCGTTGTCGGTCCAGGCTTGCTTGAGGCGGCGTTGGCCGTCGTAGGTGAAGCACTGGGTGTCGGTGGCGCTGCCGTCGCGGACGGTGGAGATGGAGGAGACGTCACCGATGGGGCGGTAGGTGTAGGAGGTGGCGTCGACGCTCGCGACGGTCGCGGTCTGCTTGTCCCAGTATGTGTTGAGCAGCCGTCCGGTGCCGGGGTCGTAGCGGCTGGAGAACGCGGCCTGGCGGGGGGTGTCGCCCAGGGTGGCGCGGGTGTTGCGGCCGAAGGCGTCGTAGTCGGCCCAGTTCAGGTAGGCGTTCGCGCCGCCGGTGGATCCGATCTGTCCGCTGGTTTTGTAGGCGTAGGTGAGGTTCTCCTCGGGCAGTCCTCCGTGGGCGGGCAGGATCGTGTTGGTCGGTTTCCCGGTGCGTGCTTCGTACAGGGTGCGTGTCTCGTAGGTCCCGGCGAGTGCGCCCTCGGCGGCGGGGATGGTTGTGCGGGTGCCCGCCGGGCGGTAGGAGTCCGGGGCGAAGCCAGTGATCTCGGAGGTGTAGGCGGCGCCTGTGCTGCCGCCGATGTAGCGGGTGGAGCCGTCGGCCTGGCCTTTGGCGAAGCGGTCGTAGGTCCACTTGCTCAGCAGGTTGGCGTTGGTGACGGAATCCTTGTACAAGCCGGTCTTGCGGCCGAGCGTGTCGTAGGTGAAGTGGAGTTGCTGGTCACGCGCGTCGGTGGTCTTCTTGACGCGGCCGACGAGGTCGTATTCGGTGTCCGAAGTCCCTTTGTCGGGGTCGTCGGTGTGGATCTTGCGGCCGAGGAAGTCGTAGCGGTAGGTCCAGGTGTTGCCCGCGGTGTCGGTGGCGCGCTGGAGTTCCTCGCGCGGTCCGTAGGTGTAGGAGATCTTGGTGAAGTCGGTGCCGGTGGGTGTCGCGCCGGCGTACTGGCGCAGTTCGCGCGGCTTGCCGCGGGCGTCGACGACGGAGGTGGTGGCGGTGCCGCCGGGCGGCGGGGTGACGCTGACCTGGTCGGCGCCGCGGTACTCGGTGCGCGTCTGCCATTGGGCTTGGGCGAGGGAGGAGAATGCCTCGACGGTCGTGCGGCCCTGGCCGTCGTAGACGATGGCGTTCTGCGCCGGGACTTTGTTGTCGTCGGCGATGAAGATTGTGCTGGTGGGGCCGGAGGCGTCGTTGAAGTACGGCTCATTGGTCTTCAGGACCCGGCCGAGGCTGTCGTAGAACGTGTCCGCGACCAGCCGCCCGTTGGTGTCGTTGGCCGTCGTGCTCTGGGTCTGCCGTTCCTGGAGGAACCCGCCCAGGATGCTGTGCGCGATCGCGTAGGAGTTGTCGATGCGCAGGGTCTCGGTGGTGACGACGGAGGATGTGGTCTTGTTGACCGCGTAGGAGAACCGCAGGTCGGGATTGTGGGTGGCCTTGGGGTGGCCGGGCTGCCATACGGCGAGGGAGCGGCCCAGGGCGTCGTGTTCCTGTTCGGTCACCAGGCCGTTGGCGTCCGTCGTCTTGACGAGCAGGTTGCGTGAACCGGCGTGTTCCGCGGTGCTGGTCCAGCCGGCGGGGTTGGTGGTGGTGACCTTGGCCGGCAGCGAGCCTGTGGCGGGGTGGTAGGCCGTGGTGGTGGTGAGGTTCTCGGCATCCGTGGCTTTGACGGTACGGCCGTAGGCGTCGTACTCGGTCTTCGCTGTGGTGTTCCAGTCGGGGGTTCCGTCCGGCTTGTACGAGGTGACGGCCTGCGTGGTCGTGGCGTCGCCTACGGCTCCGACCTGTCCCCAGGGCCGGTTGTCGTAGTGCGTGCGGGACAGCGCGTACGCGCTGTCCTTGGTGGCGGCGGTGGCGCAGTCGCCGATGACCGAGACGATCTCGGTGGGCTTGCCGATGATCCAGGCGCTGGTGTTGTGGGCGTAGGCCGTTGTGGTGCAGTACTGGGGAAGGCCGTCGGCCTTGTCCAGTACGCTCGTCGGCAGGCCGTAGGCTGGCTCGAAGGTGGTGGTCTTGCTCGTCTCGCGCCATGTCGTGCCGTCCGCGAGCAGGCTGCGGCTGCGGGTCTGGTCGCTGCGGGTCATGCGGGCGGTCAGGTCGGGCAGTCCGCGGGCGCGGGTGTGTTTCGCGGTGACTGCGGACAGCCAGGGCCGGGTCAGTGTGGAGGCGCTGACGGTGCCGCCGTCGCCGGTGTAGGTCCAGGTCTCGTAGGTGGAGCCCGCCAGTGGGTTGGCGTCGGTGATCTGGGCGCCGGTGGAGTCGGTGACCGTCACCGACCGCTTCGTCCCGTCCTTCTTGACGTCGCCGTCCATGCCGCGCAGGTAGAAGGTCTTCGACTGGGTGATCCGGTCGGGGGCGACGCCCGAGCGCGTGATCACCTCCGCGTAGCCGCGGTAGTCGTTCCAGGTGCGGCGGTCCTTGGTCTTGGGTTTGCTGGCTTCCTTGTCCTCGGTCAGTTCGGAGTCGTCGCGGTGCCATGCGGTGCCGCCGAGGTACTGGTAGCGGGTGGAGCGGTCGGGGGCCCTGGTGGTGGGGTCGATCTCGGTGACCTCGGCGACGGTGTACTTGTGGAACCAGTGCAGGACGGGTTCGGCATTCTCGTTGTAGTTCCACCAGACCGGGTAGCACGCCTTGGTGTTGGTGTCCGGCGCGGGCAGCGTGGTGGGAGTGCACTCGGGGTCGTTGTAGCGGAACGTCGTCTGTCCGCCGGTCTCGTTGGTGATCCCGGTGATCCGGCGCCGGTTCATCGGCGGCGCGAGGTCCCCGCCGGCATCGACGCGGTTGTGCATGAACGCGCCGGTGAAGTCCACCGAGGGCATCGTGATCCGCTTGGTGCCGTCCTGCCCGGTACGGGTGATCTTGCTCAGCCACAGGGCCGGGGACGAACCGTCCAGCGGGTCGGGATAGTCCTGCTCCAGGGCGTACTCGTCCACCGTCTGGTAGCCGGAGCCGGCCAGGACCTGCGTGGTGATCTTGGTGAGGCGGCGGGTGGACCAGAAGGTGGGCGCGTGCTCAGGACACGTTCCAGTCGCCGCGCACACCTTGTCGACGGGCACGTCGGGCCACTTCGCGGCGTTGGGTTTGGTCATCTTCGCCGGATCGCAGTCGAAGCCGTCCTTCGTGAGGCATCGTTCGGCGGAGTCGAAGACGATCCGGGCGGTGGGCTGGGTGGTGTCGGTGGTCTTCGACCCGTAGGTGATCCCCGTGAGGGTGCCGCCGCGGGTGTAAGGCGTCACAGTGCCCGAACCGACCAGGACGGCGCCGCGCGTGTAGTGGCTGGTCTCGGCGCTGTAGGTGTACGTGACCAGGCCGGCGCGCGGGTCGATCACATGGTCGAGGTTCCAGCGCCACGTCTGCTGGCACCAGGAGGCGTCGAACCCGGACGCCTGGTGGCACTGCTCGCCCGCGTTGTTCCCGTACACGGGCATGGTCCAGGCCGCGTTCGACCGCGCGCCGGTGTTGCCGCTGCCGGGCAGGTGGCTGGCGCCGAAGAAGTACTGCACGCCGTCGCCGGTGGTCAGCTTCCAGTACTCGCCGTTGTTGTCACCGTTGCTCGCGCCGGTCAGCAGTTCGATGCGTGACGCGTCATCGTTCTGGAGGCGCCATGCCTTGCTGACATCGTCCTGGACCAGAGCGGAGGACTGGCCGTTGAGGGAGAGTGTCAGCGTGTTCTGGTTCGACCAGCATTTCTCGCCGGACTTGTCCTGCCCGTCTCGCGAGCATGCCTGGTAGGAGCGCTCGACGAAGCCGGGCGAGTACTCCCAGCCCTCACCGATCCAGGATGCCTGGTTGTTGGTCGAGGTCCCCCGGCCGTCGACGGCGCTCGAACTGTAGGACAGGTTCACGGTCGGCGCGGTACCGCCGAGGGCCGCCGGGACGCCGACCGGGTAGGACCAGGACATGGAGCCCGAGCTGCCACCGGCCGTCCAGGATCCGGAGGGGGCCAGTGAGGTGGCCTTGTAGTCGCCGGACGGACCCGAAGCGGCCGCGGTGGCGGCCACAACCGTCATCGCGTTCGCGGCCGCACCGGCCGCGGGCAGGGTGACGTCGGCCACGACCCGTGCCGTCGTCCGCTCGTTCCGGCCGCCGCTGACCGGGGTGCGTGTGCGGCACTCGGCGAGGGCCGGGGTCGTCAGCGCGCAGGCGGGCAGGGTGAACAGGCGTAATCGTGTGGACCAGTCGGCGCCGAAGGCGTCGCGGAATCCGGTGTAGTCCAGGCTGACGGTGACTCGGCCCGGGTCAGAGCTGCCGTCGGTGCGGCGGACTGTGAGGAGTACGCCGTCGACGCCGGCGCGGGCGGTGGTCTCGCGGTCCGCGACCGCGACCTTCACCTTCGATGGTGCGGTGGGGTTCGCGGGGCCGTTGGAGTTGCGGGTGGCGAGGGGGACGGCGGGTGTTCCTGTGGTGGTCGTGATCCACACGGGGCTGCCGGGAACCCGTCCGTCCGACGGCGCGGCGGGTATCGGCGCGCCACCGCGGGGACGGCGCGCGGTGCTGGTCATCGGTGCCGGGGCGGTTTCCGCCTCGATGGCCTCGGGCCAGCGGGCCCTGGCGGGCTTCCAGGTACGTCGGCCGTCGCCGGCCAGGGGTTCGGCGCTGACGGCGGGGGCGTTGGAACCGTCGACGGACGCCGTCCCGGGCAGCGCGCGTGGCGACCATCTCTCCCGGGCGTCCTTCGGCACGATCCAGTCCTGGATCTCTGCCGGGGCCGGTCCGACGCTCGCCAGTAATGCGAGCAAAGTGCCCACCATCACGACGGGCCGAGCCCGGCTGTGCCGGGAATTGCGGAGATTCCTCCACGACCAGCCGCGCATGACTCAACCCCCACCGAGTCGATCGCACCCCAGAGCAGGCGCGAGATCGGACTAGCGGGGCGCACGTTACGTGCCGGAGGCAGCACCCACAATGGCGGCTCCATCAGCCGGTGATAGGGACAACATCTCAACCACCGGGTCATTCCAGAAGTGGACGCCGGACAGGCATCACTCGGCGCGACCGGAACTGCGGCACATCCACACCGGGTCGATCGCGTCCGGACACCCGCCAGCAGATCGAGCCTATCTGTGTGATATGCGTCATGTGAAAGAATCGTTGCTCGACGCCCTTGCCGGCCACTAGATTCCGTCCGCTTGTGCACACCGTGCGTCGACAGGACCCCGGCAGTACAAGGAGCAGTTCATGAGGGAATTACCTCCCTACCGGCGCCTGCGCTCTCGCCTGTCGGCGGCGGTCTGCGGGCTTGTCGGTCTCTCGCTCGCCTGTGGTGTCCTGTCCGCGCCCGCCCGTGCTGACAGCGCGGCCGCACCGGCGCGTGACACGAAGCCGACCGGATCCGTCTCCGGGGCGAAGGCCGAAGCGGAGCAGAGTGCGGCGCAGCGGGCCCAGAGCACCGGACGGCCCGTCCCCGTACCGGAGTCCACCACCGAGACGGACACCGTCACCGCCCAGCCGGACGGCAGTCTGACGCTCAAGCGCACCATCGAACCGTCGCGGACGAAGAAGACGGGTACCTGGGTCGACCTCGACCCGACCCTGCGGCCGTCCGCGGATGGCAGGATCCGGCCGGCGAGTACCACCGGGGATCTGGCTCTGGGCGGAGGGGGCGGCCACCTTCTGGCGTCCATGACCAACCAGGGCCGCACGCTGTCGTTCAGCTGGCCGACACCCCTGCCCGCTCCTGTCCTGGAGGGAGCCGGAGCGCTCTACCCGAACGTGCTGCCCGATGTCGACCTCAAGGTCACCGTGACCGAACAGGGCGGCTTCTCCCACACCCTGGTCGTCAAGAACGCCCAGGCCGCGCAGAACCCCAAGCTGGCCACTGTCGAACTCGGCACCGCGCTCGACGGAGTCGCCCTGACTGAGGATGCCGCCACCGGTGCGCTGTCCGCCAAGACCCCCGAGGGCACCGTACTTTTCGCCGCGCCCACCCCCCGCATGTGGGACTCCCGCATCACACCGGCGACCCCGCCGCCCGCGCGAGGGGGCGGGAGTGCGGCCGCTCCCCGGCAGGGCACCGACGCAACCGGCGCAACCAGTGTGGCGAACACTGTGCCGGATCCGCCCGCGGACATTCCCGCGTCCGACCTGCTCTCCTCCTCGAAGGGCCCCGGTGTTCACGCGAAGACCGCGAACCTGGACGCCGGAGTGGCCGCCGGCTCGCTGACCCTGCGGGCAGACACCGCCCTCCTGGCCGCGCCGGACACCCAGTTCCCGGTCTACATCGACCCGAGCTGGGCATCGGTGAGGAACACGGCGGGCATGTGGAACTGGGTATGGGAGGCGTACCCGAACACCTCCGGTCGAAGCATGGACACCTATGCGCCCGGCGTCGGCTACCAGGGCTGGGAGCCGAAGAAGGGCAAAGAGCGCACCTTCTACAACGTCCCCCTGGGCCTGACTGGCGACGTGCAGATCAGAGCCGCCACGTTCTACGCGACCCAGGTCGACTCCTCGTCATTCTCCTGCGCCAACACGAGCACCTTCCCCGTTCACCTGCACCGTGTCAGTGACAATCTCACGGCGAACACCACCTGGAGCAACCAGCCGAGCGATTGGGGCCGCTGGTCGACCGTCCAGGTTCCCAGCTCCAGCGTCAAGTCCAAGTGCGGCAACAGGCTGGTCGATTTCGACATCAGGTCCCAGGTCGCGCAGGACCCGTCCCAACGCATCCTGACCTTCGGTCTCTACGGCAACGAGAGCGACCGCAACGCCTTCAAACGCTTCTCGAAGATCCCGTCCGAGACCTTTATTACCGTCGAGTACAACACGCCGCCGCACCGCCCTTCCGACCTGCGGATGTCGCCCGTGCCGGTGAACGGGATCGACAACGTGGACTGCGGCTACCTCGGCGCGGTCAACCCCACGGCCGGCGGCGTGCGCTTCTTCGCCCGCATCCGAGACCCCCAGGGCACCAGCGTCAACGCGCAGTTCCACCTGCGCGACCGCACCGCAGGAGGCGACACCCTCGTCTGGGACAGCGGCTGGGTCTCGTGGGGGGCCAACGACCACGAGGCATCGGCGAACGTACCGGCCGGTGTCATCCAGGGCGGACGTACCTACCGCTGGAGCGTCCACGCCGGCGACGGCCAGCTCATGTCCCCGTGGGTGGACGGATGCACCTTCAGCGTCGACACCACACCCCCCACCATCATCGACGTCACCAGCAGCGACTTCCCGGCGAAGCGTGACGGCAGCACCGGGAAGAAGGCCGGCGAACGCGGCACCTTCTACGTCAACGCCTCCGACGGCGAGTCCGGCATGGACACCGTGAAGTACTCGCTCAACAGCACCATCCCCGTCGGCGGCGGAACATCCGCCACCCGGGATCCGCATAACGGCCGATGGCGCATCGACGACCTGTTCGTCCAGACCTGGGGCACCCACACGCTCTATGTCCAGGCTGTGGACCGGGCCGGAAACCTCTCCCAGCAGAAGGCCTACACGTTCTACGCACCGGCCAATCCCAACGCCACCACCACCCTCGGCGACATCACCGGTGACGGACGCGTCGACCTGCTCACCACCGATGCTGCCGGTGCCTTGCGCATGTACGGAACCGACGCCGACCCCGCCGCCGGCGGGCAACTCGCCGCCGGCGCAGCCGAAGGGCCCGGCGGCACGCCCGGCAACCGCACCTGGAACGGTGTCCTCACCACCCACCGTGGCGGCAACGGGATCACCTACGACGATCTGTTCGCCCACCACGGCACCGAGATGTACCTCTATCGCAGCAGCATGGGCCCGGCGAACGCGCTGCCCCGGCCCGGGCTCCCGCAAAACGGCGAGCAGTGGTTCGTCGCCGGAAACCGCCTCTCCGCCTCACGTCCCCACTCCTTCTTCTGCAAGGACCCCACGGGAACCGGCGGGTGCACCGGCTACGCCGCCGACTGGGGGCAGGTCAGGCAGATCCTGGCCCCCGGCGACGTCAACGCCGACGGCAGGCTCGACCTGCTCACCGTCGAAGACGACGGATCCGCAGCCGGCCGCCTGTGGCTGTTCACCGGGTCCACCGCCACCGGCCAGTTCACCACGGCCCACTTCCTGGGCCGGGGCGACTGGCTGCACCACGAACTCCTCTCACCCGGCGACGTCACCGGCGACGAACGCCCCGACCTGTGGGCGCGCGACAAGCGCGACGGGCGCCTGCACCAGTACGCGTCGAGGAAGAAGGCTGACGGCTCCGTCGACCTCGTCGCCCTCGCGGACGGGGCCGCCCGCACACTCCTCGCGTCCGGACTCGACGCCAGCACGTACCCCAGGCTGAACTCCGACGGCGACCTCGACGGGGACAGGAAGGGCGACCTGTGGACCCAGGCCGCCGACGGACGCATCTACGTCTTCTACAGCAAGGAACCCGGAGCCGACCACAACCGCTTCGGCCCCGCGCGCCTGATCGCCGACAACATCCTCGGCTGGAACGTCTGCAAACCCTTCCGCTCCGCCGCCGACCCGGGCGTCTCGCACGACATCTGCGGCCCCATCCTCGCCAAATACGAGGCACTCGGCGGACCCAGCGGACCCCTGCGCCTGCCCACCACACCGACCCGGGTGACGGCGGACGGCACCGGCCGCTACGCCGACTTCCAGGGCTCGCGCAACGACGGCCAGACCAACGGCGCCATCAACTGGTCGGCCACCACCGGCGCGTGGTTCATGCACGGCGGCATCCGCGAGAAGTGGCTCGCCTCCGGCGCCATGAACGGACCCCTCGGCTACCCCACATCGGACGAGACCGTCATCCTGGACCCCGGCACCAACAACACCATCGGCTGGACCACCCGCTTCGCCGGAGCGGACCACGCCGGCGGGTCCATCACCTTCGCCCACAACACCGCCGCCGCCATCACCGGCCCCATCCACAGCCGCTGGCAGGCCATGGGCGGGGCCCGCGGCATCATGGGCTTCCCGACGACCGACGTCCGCCCGACCACCCTCAAACCCGGCAGCTACGCCAACTTCCGCACCAAAGACGCCACCCACGACACCGGCGCGATCTACCACTCGCACACCACCGGCGCCTGGCCGGTCCGCGGCGCCAACTTCGGCCAATACGCGACCCAGGGATACGAAGGCGGCCGGCTCGGCTTCCCGACCAGCGACGAGTACCCCGTCTCGGCCGGGGTGCGCGGCGACTACGAGGGCGGCTACATCCGCTGGAACGAGACCACCGGCATCTCCACCGTCCACAACTGGCAGGACTCCACCCAGGCACGGCGCACCGAACTCTCGGGCGACGTCAACGCAGACCGGCGCGCGGATCTGATCACCGTCTACGACTACGGCCACCACACCGCCGGATTCTGGGTCTCACGCGCACAGCCGGACGGCAGCTTCGCCGCGCCCTATCGCGCATGGCACACCACCCCCGGCTGGTGGGACGCGAACGCCGCCAAATACGTCACCGGCGACTTCAACGGCGACAAACGCGACGACCTCGGCGCCTTCTACGGCTACCCCGACGGCCGCGTCGCCCTGTTCACCTTCCTCGCACAACCCGACGGAACCTTCAACGACGGCACCCGCAGCCGCCAGATCGCACCCGGCAACTGGGACTGGTCCCGGACCACCCTCCTCGCCGGCGACCACAACGGCGACGGACGCGACGACATCTCCGCCGCGTACGACTACGGCAACGGCGCCGCCGGATACTTCACCTTCCCCGCCAAACCCGACGGAACCTTCGACATCGAATTCCGCAGCTTCCGCGTACCCGCCGGCTACTGGTACACCGACCGCGTCAAGTACGCCACCGGCGACTACAATGGCGACGGACGCCACGACATCTCCGCCCTTTACAACCACAACGACGGCCGCGTCGGCCTCTTCACCTACCTCGCGCAGCCCGACGGCGGGTTCGCCAACGGCACCCAATCCTGGATCGCCGCCCCCGGCATGTGGGACTGGAACCGCGTCCGCCTCACCTCCGGCGACTACAACGGCGGCGGCCGCGACGACCTCGCCGCCCTGTACGACTACGGCAACAGCAGCGCCGCGCTGTTCACCTTCATCAGCAAACCCGACGGCGGCTTCGAACCCGACTTGAGGAGCTGGAACGTCCCCGCACACCACTGGGACACAGCGAACTCCAAGCCCGTCTCCGGCGACTACGACGGCAACGGCCGAGACGACATCGCCACGATGTACAACTACCCCAACGGATCCACCACCGCCTTCACGTTCCGAAGCCGCCCCGACGGAGGATTCGACGCCAGCGTTCCCAGCTGGAACTCACCACCCGGAACCTGGTGAACTCCACCACCTCCGACCTCATACACAACGGACCCGACACACCCCGCAGGTCTCCCGTACTCCAGCGAGATCCCACCTACGGACCCATGCTCCCGTATGAACGGAGCCCCACCCGGACGTCACCAACCCAGCACACACGCCGACCACGGACACGCCTCGCCGCATCCCCGAAGCGGACACATGGCTGTACGGCCCAGCACGCTCAGGCTGTGCAGCACCACACAGAAGTCAGCTTTCGACGCAGGCTATCGAGTTGTGTGAAACACCCGGGTTGACCGATGAGCCCTCTGCGCCTTCGGCAACATAACTCCGTCTGCCTTCCGCCGTCTGCTTGGTGTCCTCTATCCCCGCCTGGACCTTTACATCTGGCATCGGGAGGAGCCCACGATCCTAGATCGGCAACCGGCGCTCGACAAAGCGAACTGGGACCTCATTTCGGACTGGGATCGCCGCGTGGCACAGGTAGATCGTCAGCGGCTCCCGTACTGCTGATCCCAGCCGAACAGCGTGCGTTGTGTCCTCGCAGCTCTTCAGCCGCAGAAGCTCCGGCACAGGCAACAGCGCTGCTACCGTCCCGATCCCCTGCGTCCAGCACCGGTTCGTGCCAGACCGGGCAGCAACTGCTCACGATGCTTACTCCGCGCTTCCTTCATCCGCTTCAGGTGGGCGACGGTGCCATGACGACTGTGGCAGTGCGGGGCACAGTCCGCGGCCATGCCCGGGACGTGTCCAGTCGTTCGGCGGATCTCCTGGTGAGGGCTCCCGGCGAAGGTGAGCGCTTGGTTGTATTCGGCGATTTCGCAGGGTGTGTCGGCTTCCAGCAGTTGCAGGTCGAGTCGCCCGGTGCCGTGTCCCGGCCCGTCGAACCAGATCCGGCACCCGCGCGCTCCGTAGTTGCAGGAGCAGGTGCGCATGTCCTCGTTGAGGGCGATTCCGAACTCGGGGTGGGTGAGGTGCTGGATGAGCTCGTCGTGTGGTGTCCAGTGCGGCTTCGCGAAGGTGAGGGTGAAGCCGTAGGTGTTGTTGTGCTTGGTGAAGCCGGCCATGTCCAGCCAGTCGGCGCCGGTTCGGAAGATCATCAGGCGACGGAGGAGGGCGCTGCCGAGTGCTGCTGCCTCACGCCACGCCTCGTCGGACCATGTGTGTGCCCGGGTGAACGCGGCTTCACCGGATGTGAGTTCGCGGCGCCGGAACGGCACCGACGCGCGGTCTTGCCGACGGTAACGGAGCTCCACCGCGGCTTTCCAGGCTTTCTCGGGAATGCCCGCGAGGCGGATGGAGGCGGTGGTTCCCAGGAGTCCCACGTCGATCCTGTTGTGCTTGGCGCGGAGGACGCGCAATCCGCAGATGCCCCTGAGATCGTCCTCGCCACCAGTCGGGAACAGGCCCCAGGCGATCAGTTCGGCGAGCCCATCAGGGTCGGAATCAGCCGCGAATCGCACGACCATTTCGCTCTCCCGCGGAATGACCTGCCGAATACGCAACGGCCGCGTGGTGTAGGTGGTGGGGTACTCCAGCAGCGCGCGCAACACCTGGGACTCCAGGAACTCCTGGTCACCCAGTGCCCGGGGAATGAGCGGGCTGCCAGGCGGGAGTGTCCTGATGCGCTCCATCACTCCGGAGGAAGCCTCTCCGGTGTACCGGCAGCACAGCTCGACAGCATGGTCGTGGAACACGACGGACTCGCTTTCCGTGAAAGATGCTGCTGCCGGATCCCAGCGCGGAAGTGAGTTGGCGTTCCTGCGACTGTCAGGTGCGGTGCGAGGTACTGCGGGGGACTTCCGGCACGCTGCGCTTCCGATCCGGGCGGCGCACGCCGAGGACTCCCTCAACCAAGACCGCACCGTACGGTGCAGCAGGCCAGCGCGCAAGCGGCCTGCCCCGAATGGGGGAACCCGCTGGCCACTCCTGCGACGCCCGCGTCCCTCGGAGTCGTACCGTGTACGATCCGGGGGCGGTGAGAACACCGCTCCCCGGAGAGATTCGGCCCTTCCTTCTCCACGCTCGGGTGAACCGTTCGCCTTTCAGCAGCATGAGGTGCAGCACTTCTGGATTCCCACTTGCCATGCGTCCAGGGCCGGGACGCGCAAGGGAGAAGTATGAGTGCATCACCACAGGACATCGCGGGGAAGCGCTGCCTGTACACGGGGGAGACGTTCCAGGAGGCTTTCCGTGTCCTGGGGGAACTACGCCACGGCGAGGCTCCCGTCCCTTCTGCCGCCAACCCGGATCAGGTGCTGCTGGAAGCCCACGTTCTGCTGAATCTGCTGGAGTCCCGGAACATCTACACCCGCTACCCTCTCGGAATCATCGCTGTCCACCCCGCCCCGGACACCATCGGCCTCCAGGTGGAAAGCTTGGAGCGCGCTACCGAGATCCTCTTCAACATTCTCCCGGCGTACGGGCCCGACGGCGAACTCCACGGTGTGCCGGGCCTGCGGATCACCCGGTGGCACAAGACCGCCATCGAGCTCCACCTCCTGGGGCAACCCGCCCGCCTGCGGCTCTCTGGCCTTCCCCACCGGCTCTGGCGCCAAGCGGAAGCGGGCACGCCGTCGAAATGGATCGACCCAGCCGAGATGCGCCTGTGCTGGCGCTCCTCACCCACCACGTACACCACTGTGGAACGCGGACGCCGGAACATGTGGGAAGACCTGGACGACGACTACACCCAGACAATCCGTCGCGGAGCCTGGCTGAGCAGCGGGCTGCTGCGGCGGGTGGCTCTCCTGCACACGGTGTCCAACACGTCCGTCGCCGATGGGTACCTCGCACTGGACCACGTGGCGCTGGTGGTCCGCTCCTCGCACGTCCGCGGACAGGGACCGGGGCCGCATCACATCGTCGCCGCCCTCTTGGACCCCGCCTTCGGCCTACCGCTCCGGGTGGCGCGGTTCCGGGGTGACACCGACGAGAGCTACGGGGCGGACCAGCACTTTGTCCTCAGGGACCAAGCCGGGACCGCCGCACTCGACCTGCGGGCCTCGACCGATAAGACCCCCTCCCGCATGGACGACACCCTGTGGCGGTCCATCAGTCGCAGACTACCGACGCGGGGCTTCACGAGCCCGGAGACGGGTCCTCTCGCCGTCCTTGACGGCGTCGGAGCACCATAGCGAACTCGCCTGGGCGAAACAGCGGGAGCGTCACCCCGATAGCGTCCGAACCCCGGTCGGCTCGGGCATTCGAGGGCTGGCGGTGCCCCCGGTGCCGTTCACCGGCGCACGATAGCCGGAGATCCCCGGTTCACGAAACCGGGGATCCGCCGGACCATTGATTACTCCACCGCCACGTCCTGCCCCCTCTCGAAGAAGGAACGCCGGCTACGACCCAACCTCCACCCCAGAGCGACAAGCTGGAACTTCTATGCTCCCGCGTAGGCGAGGCACAACAGCTCCCCGGCCCGCTCCAGGTCCCGCTCGGACCGGAGCTGAACCTCCAGGTCCCCCGTTCCATGGTGGCCGAGCCCCGTGACATCCCGGGTGAACCCGGGCGTGAGGCTGACCTCCTTCGGGTCGACCTTTACGTAGGCGAGGATCTTGGCCTGCCGCGCCGGCGGGACGCAGACGAAGTTCCGCAGCCGCCGGTAGGCGGTGTACTGCTTGCGCCGCACCGCCCCCACATCGTTGCCCAGCCCGAGCAGGACCTCGTCCAGGGCCATCGAGAGATCCGCCATCGCCCGGCCGACTGTCTGGCGACCGGGGGCCGCGGCGGTCCGTGCACCCGCCCCGCTCCGGCGGCGGGGCCCTCCGGCGTGCCCGTGGACGGAGGCGACGGTCTCCAGCGCGATGTGGTCGTCGCCGTAGAGCCGGTAGCGGACGAGGTCGATGCTGCGCCGGTGCTCGCGTACGGCGTGCACGTCGTAGCGGGTGAAGTCACCTGCCACACAGATCACCCGCGGGGCGCTCCAGAGAATCCGCCCGCCCGCCTCGGCGCCGAGGCGGTCGCGCACCAAGCGCTGGAACTCGTCCCGGTGGTCCATCAGCCAGGACAGGTAGAACAGGCCCTGGTTGATCACTCCGGCGTCGGTCGCCCGCTTGTACTCGATGATCACCGGCGACCCGTTCTCGTCCAGGCCCAGCGAGTCGATCCGGCCGCCGTGGACCGGCCCGGTGCTGTACTCGCTCGCCAGGAACCGCACTCCGAGCATGATCTCCATATGGGCCTCGACCAGGCCCTGCACATCCGCCTCGACCTCCGCCAGACGCGGCGTGACCTCCGTCATGCCGCGCTTCGTGCTGAACAGCCTCAGCCCCATCGCCCCCATCCCAAGATCGCTCCAGGGGCCCAACACGTGTGGCATGAGGATTATTTCGCCGAGGCTGTCGGCCTCCCACGCCACCCAGCGAAGCGTAGGTACACAGAGTGACGAACTCGCTGGCCCGGCTACGGCATCGGGCTCCGGAACCCCATCCGCCCCTCCCACCTCTTGACGCTCATATGACGCTCAGGGCCCAAAAATCTCCGCACGAGACGGCAATAAATGGCCCCTGACCTGCAACTTCTCCCTACATCGCCGGTTTCGATCCCTTCCCGATGACCTCGCACGTGGAGTGCGTGGCAATCCTCGAGCCGGTAAAGAAGGATGCCTGACCTGCGCATTCCGTCACTGAGCGTTGATACCGACGCCCGGAGAAGCCTTCTGCGGGCGCTCCCTTCGTCGAATTTAGGCCCCATCGTGATCCCGTTGCCTTGCGCAGTAGCTGAGGGGCGGCCGGTAGCCGTGCGGTGGTGCCCCTGCCCGCCGAGGGTCCGCCGGTAGTCGCGTGAACAGACCCGGTTGACCCTATGCGGGTGAGATACGCGAGGGGTCTCAGAGGGATGCGGTTTCCTCCAGTAGGCGTGCCGCGTCGGTGTGGGCGCTGTACGGGCGCAGTACCTCGCGCATGGTGGTGAGGGACGCGGCGGCATGTGCTGACCGCAGTCTTGGGTAGTCGTCGAGAAACCGCCTCCACGTGGTGAGGGATTCTTCGAGGTTCCCCTGGCGGAGCTGTGACTCGGCCAGGAGCGCCGTGGTCAGGGCCCTGGCCCGGCGTGCCTGCGGGGCGCGGGCGCGCAGGGAGGCGTGGAAGGCGGTGTCGGCCGCCTTGTGCTCGTGGAGGGCCGTCAGCGTGCGGGCCCGCTGGTAATGGAGGGCAGCGGCCGGATAGCTGTCGAAGGGGTCGCTCGGGTTCTGGTCCGCCTGGCTGTGGAGGACCTCCGTTTCCCTCAGAGCGAGGAGCGCCCGCCGGCGGTCGTGGATCCGGGCGTGGGCCAGGGCCAGTTGGGACTGAGTGAAGGACTGGATCAGGGGTGAGGAGTGACGGGTGGCGGTGGCGGCCGCCTGTTCGGTCAGAGTGAGCGAGGGCCGCCGGTGGCCGAGTTCCAGTGCATGGGCGGCAAGGGCGCGCAGGGCGACGGTGTAGGTGCCGGGGTCGTCGGCTTCGGCAGCCAGGTCAGCCGCTGCGCGGTGGTATTGCTGGGCCAGCGCATGGGCCTTGTCATCGGCGCACATGTTGCCCAGCAGGACGGTGAGTTGTGCGGTGTGGGTGAGGAGTTGTCGGTGCACGTGGTCGGCGGCGCTAGCAAAAAGCCAAGGGATGGCGCCATCGGCGATGTAGGAGGTGAGTGCCCTGCGGGCGTGTCCGCCGCCGAAGGTGCTGATCGTGGCGGCGAAGAAAGTGGTCATACTCCGGAGTGCTTCGACCTCCGCACGGCCCACCCGGCGCCCGGCCGTGCTGCCGGCGCGGCGGGCCGTGGTTCGCGAGCGCAGTTCGCCCCAGTTCGGGACGGCGAGGGTGGCGAGGTTGTAGGTGTACGCGACCGCGGGTTCTTCCCGATGGGGGTCGGGTTGGCTGTTGGTTGGCTTGGGCAGATGGTCCACGGGGTCTGCCTTCCAGGGCCGGTCCGGTGTGCGGGCGGGGACTCGGGCAGAACCGCGCCCCGCGGCAGCCGGGGGGTCTGCCCAGGCGGCGGGAGGTCGTCTCCGGGAAGCAGGCGGACCAGGGGGGATACCTGGCAGTCGGCACGGAGCGGTCGAGCGGCGCGCGGCGGGTTGGTGCCCGTAGCTGAAAAGTGCCGGTGAGAAGGTGTGGGCGGGGTGGGGCGCATCTCACTCCGCCTCCTCGGTGATGGCGCGGGCCGGGTCCGGGTCGCGACGAGAGCGGTAGCTCTCCCCTCTTCTCGTCACTCACCAACATCCCTGGATTCGGCTGCTTCACCAGGGCGCACGGAAGCGGCGGACGCAGCACACACCCGCGCACCGACAGCCCCGCACGGAGCGGTCCCCCAGCGGCTGCCGAAACCAGAGATGCCGAAGCGGCGGCGCCGGGCCAGGCCGGTCGCTGAACGCCGGTGTGCCTCGTGGGCGAACTCTGCCGCGGCCGGGGTCTGCTGACGCCGGTCTCGCGGGCCGAAGGGGTCTTCGAGCGGTCGGGCACAGTCGGCCGGCTGGATGTCGTGGTCCCATGGGCATCGTGGTCTGTTGCGCCGCGCCGATGGCCGCAGGGCGCTGAGCGGCGCGGTCTACGCGATTGCCGGGACAGGGCGCGCTGTCGATGCGGCCGTCGGGATCACGAGCCGCCTGGGCATGCCGCCTCGCGCATGAGCCCCACCCGAGGCGGCGGCCGTGTCCTCGTCCTGCTGAGGGCTTGAGCGGTGTCGTGCGCGTGTGCGGCGTGAGGGTGGCGCAGATAGGGGCGCAGGTTTGTCTGCAAGCGGGCCAGTGCGGAGTCGGCGCGCGTGGAACGCAGCAGGGGGTAGTGCTGGAGGAAGGCGTGCCAGGCGTTGCAGGCTGCGTCCAGGTGGCCCAGGCGGAGCAGCGTTTCCGCCCTTCGCGCCTGGGTGAGGGCGATCTGCCGGTTGTCATGGGGCCGACGGTGGTGGGTGGAGCTGTCGAAGGCTTGCAGAGCCTGGGGGAGTTCATCGAGCGCCAGGAGGATCTCGCCGCGCTGGTAGTGGAAGCCGGCGCGGGGGTACGTGGCGAAGGGGCCCTGACCCTTGGGGTCCGGGTCGTGGTGGTGCTCGGCGTCGATCAGGTCCGTGAGAGCCTCGTGGTGTCGTCGGCCATGGGCGTGGGTGAGGGCGCGTTGAGCGAGAAGGAAGGCTCGGGTGGCGCCTGAGATCTCTTGTGGTGCGGTATGGACCGCGGCGTCGGCGAGGTCCGCGGCGGCTTGCGGGTGGCCCCGTTCCAGGGCCTGGAGGCTGAGGGTGCGGAGTGTGATGGCGTAGGTGCGGCGGTCGTGGGCCTGGTGGGCAAGGTCGAGCGCGGTGAGCAAGTAGCTCTGGGCCAGGGCGTGGAAGTCGGTGTCAAAGGTCATCTTCGCGAGCAGATGACTGAGTTCGGCCGTTTGGACGAGAAGGCCACGATGCTGAGCCCCGTCCGAGGACCGGGCCAGGAGGGTGGCCGCGTCATCCGTGAGGTAGGCGGCCAGGGCGGAGCGCCCGTGACCGCCACCGCGGTGACCCATCTGCCGGGCAAAGACAACGGCCATCTCCTCCAGTGCCCGGGTATCCGCGGTTTGCGGCCCGATGGTGCCGGACGGCGGACCGGGAGACGGAGCGCGTGTGGCGGGCCAGGTGGGTGGGGTGATGGAAGCCGGTGTGTAGATCATGCGGGTCAGGGCGGAGCGGGTGGTGGGCAGGACATCCGCACGGGTCAGTGAGACCAGGCGGGCGAGGGGGTCGTCCTCCGGTTCCGTCTCGTTCGGCTTGGAGTCCTGGCCGGGCTCGATGCCCTCGTGGACGAGTCCGGTGTCCCCGGGCAGCACCGGGCGCCGCAGTCGGCGGGCGAAGACGGCGGCGATCAGTTGGGGAACGGGTGGGCGTGGACGGGAACCGCGTAGCCAGTGGGCGACCGAGGTACGGTCGTAGCGAAGGTTCAGGCTCTGCGCGCTTCCCTCCGAGTTGATCGCCTCGGCCAGTTCCCGGGCGGTCCAGTCCGCTTCGAGGAGCAACTCCTTCAACTGTTTGTTCGGGGCGTTGCGTGCCATGACCCCTCCTTGGACCACGCGGAGAACGGGTGGACGGACGGGCCACGCGGCAGGCGGTGGCGAGTCCGGCGCCGTTCTCATGGCGGGGCCACGGTTCTGCTGACCGCCCGCCCGCACACACGCTTCGGAGCCGTGCGCAGGGATGGGCTTCTCCCTCGCTGGGACCAAGACTCACCTGAACAAGCAGCGGCACATATAGGAATAGCGGCTTATCGCATCAGATACCTGATGCGGGGCACTTGGCAAGGGACCTGCGGGGAGAAATGCGTGAACGCGTTGAACGCCGCGGCTTCGCCGCCGCCGGAGTCCGCCTGGGGCGCGGTGCGTGCCCCGTAGCGGCCCGTCCGTGCGGGTGTTGAACGCCGTCCCCGTGGTTCGCGCGGATCGGCCGGGCCCCGAAGGTCGTCCCGACAGCGGGCCTCACACCGCCGCGCCGGGGCGATGAGCAGGCCCGTGGCTGACCGTGCGCGGGGATGCCGCACGCCCGGCGGGCCGCGGAGACCTGTTCCCGGTCCGGCCGGGTGCGGTGCTGCCGTCCATGTCGTCCGTTCAACGCGTGCACGCATGGATCATGGACCGGTCTTGTCACCCGGGCCAGGTCGGGTACTTGATGGGAGTGTGCCCGGACGGCACCGGTCAAGGCATCGGTGCCCTTGTCGGCGCGGTACGAGGGGCCCGCTCCGTCACCGGAGGCGGCTGCCCACGGTTCTGCCCGCCCGGCCCGGCAGCCGCAGTTCCCCCCACCAGACCTGATCCCGTCGGCGTGCTCCCAGGAGGCGGCCACCTTGATCGGACCGGAAATCCGCAGTTGTCCCGCCGTACCGCCCACGCCTGCCCTGGAACCGGGTGAGGTGCTGGTGGCCACAGAGGTCACCTGCCCCTCGGGCCCCCGGGCTCCGTGTCCCGCGGCACCGCTGGTGGCGGCCGAGTTGACGCGGGCGGGCACACGGGTGCGTACCGCGCCGGTGGCGCTGCTGCCAGAGGACACCGACAGCACTGTCCGGCTGGTGACGACCGTTCCGGCGAGGGAGTCGGTGGCGCGGCAGCCGGTACTGGCCTGCGGCGCGCTGGTGCCCCCTGGCAACCGAACCGACAGCACCGTGGCAACCTCCCGGAACGCGGTGGAGACCTGGGCCCGTCTCGCCCGCCCCCGCACGGTACTCCTGGCGGCTCCCCGCTCGTTCTGCGCCGGGGTGGAGCGGGCCATCGACGTCGTCGCATCCCTTCTGGAACAGCACGCGACCACGGACGTGCCCGTGTTCGTACGCAAACAGATCGTCCACAACACGCACGTCATCACCGATCTGGCCCGGCGCGGGGCGGTGTTCGTGGAGGAACTGGACGAGGTCCCCGAGGGCGCGCTGGTGGTGTTCTCCGCCCATGGTGTCTCCCCGCAGGTCCGTGCGGAGGCGGCCCGCAGGAACCTCACGGTGGTGGACGCGACATGCCCGCTGGTGACGAAGGTCCACGCGGAGGCACGCCGCTTCGCCGAGCGCGGCGACAGCATCGTGCTCATCGGCCACGCCGGGCACGAGGAGGTCGAGGGCACATACGGCGAAGCGCCCGACGCCACCGTCATCGTCGACGGTCCGCAGGACATCGCCGGACTCGAACTGCCGGACCCGTCGAAGGTCACCTATCTGACCCAGACCACGCTTGCCGTGGACGAGACGCGGGCGACGATCGCCGCGCTCAAGGAACGCTTCCCCCAGGCTCGTGGTCCGGGCTCGGAGGACATCTGTTACGCCACCACCAACCGTCAGCACGCCCTGCAGGCCGTCACCACGCAATCGGACCTGGTCCTGGTCCTGGGGTCGCTCAACTCCTCCAACTCCGTACGGCTCGTGGAACTGGCTCGTAAAGCGGGCACCTTCGCCCACCTGATCGAGGACGCCTCCCATATCCGGCCCTCCTGGCTGGCGAATGTGGCCACCGTCGGGCTCAGCGCCGGGGCATCCGCTCCTCCCGCCCTTGTCGAGGAGACCCTCTCGGCCCTGGCGGGACTGGGACCCCTCGCGGTGAAAGAACAGGTCACCACGACCGAGAACACCCGCTTCGCACCGCCTGCCGCAGTGAGGAAGAGCCGATGAGCACCGCCAACGGACACATCACCGCCTATCCGCTGCTGGCGAAGGCCGACCACCCGGCGGCACTGCGGGCCGTGTCCGGAGAGGAACTTAACCGGCTCGCGGCCGAGATCAGGACGTTCCTGGTGAACACGGTGTGCGCGACAGGCGGTCATCTGGGGCCGAACCTGGGTGTGGTGGAGCTGACCCTGGCGCTGCACCGGGTATTCGACTCACCCAGGGATTCGATCGTCTTCGACATCGGTCACCAGGCCTATGTGCACAAGCTTCTGACGGGCCGCACCGGCCGTTTCGATTCGCTGCGGGGTGCGCACGGCCTCTCCGGGTACCCGTCGCGCGCCGAGTCGCCCCATGATCTGGTGGAGAACTCCCACGCCTCCACTGCTCTGTCCTACGCCGACGGGCTGGCCAAGGCCCGGCGACTGTCGTCCGGGGCGGACCACGGTGGGGCGGTGGTGGCGGTCATCGGGGACGGTGCCCTGACCGGCGGCCTGGCCTGGGAGGCGCTGAACAACCTCGGTGCCACCCCCGAGCGGCCGGTGATCGTGGTCGTCAACGACAACGGCCGCTCCTACGCGCCGACCACCGGGGCTCTCGCCACCCACCTGAGCGATCTCCGGGGGCGGACCGGCGGGACGCGAGCGCACCGCAACCTCTTCACCGAGCTGGGATTCGTCTACCTCGGCCCGGTCGACGGCCATGACATCACCGCGACCGAGGCGGCACTGCGCCGGGCCCGCGAGCTGGGCCGTCCGGTGGTGGTGCACGCGGTGACGGTCAAGGGCAAGGGCTATGCCCCGGCGGAGCAGGACGAGGCGGACTGTCTGCACGCGGTCGGCGTGGTGGACCCGGCCACCGGCCGGTCCGGCACACCGTCCGGGCGGTCCTGGACGAGCGTGTTCGGGGACGAGCTGGCGACGCTGGCCGCCGAACGCGACGACGTGGTCGCGATCACCGCGTCCATGCTGCGCCCGACCGGTCTGCACCCCATGCGCGAGAAGCTCCCTGACCGGGTCTTCGACGTCGGTATAGCCGAGCAGCACGCCGTGACCTCCGCCGCCGGAATGGCGATGGGCGGCCTCCACCCCGTGGTGGCGATCTACGCGACGTTCCTGAACCGGGCGTTCGACCAGGTGCTGATGGACGTGGCGCTGCACCGGCTGCCGGTCACGTTCGTGCTGGACCGGGCCGGGGTCACCGGCCCCGACGGGCCCTCCCACCACGGCATGTGGGATCTGAGCATGCTGTCCGCGGTGCCGGGCCTGCGGATCGCCGCACCACGAGACACCGTGCGGCTGGGCGAGCAACTGCGCGAGGCGGTCGATACGGACGACGGACCGACGGCACTGCGGCTGGCCAAAGCCCTCGCCGGACCGCCGGTCCCGGCACTGGCCCGGATGGACGGCCTCGACATCCTGCACCGCACCCGCTCCGGCCCGCTCGACGTCCTGCTCGTCCCCGCGGGCCCACTGGCCACGGCGGCCCTCGAAGCAGCCGCCCTCCTGGAGGCCGAGGGCCTGGGGGTCACCGTCGTCGATCCCCGCTGGGTCCTGCCCGTGAACCCGGCACTGCCCGCGCTGGCCGCCCGGCACCGGCTGGTCGTGACCGCCGAGGACGCGCTCCGCATCGGCGGCATGGGCACCGCCCTGGCCCAGGCGTGCCAGGACACGGCGGTCACCACCCCCGTAGTCGCCCTGGGCCTGCCCACCTCCTTCGTCCCGCAGGGCCCGCGTGCCGCGCTGCTCGCGGCGGCCGGTCTCGACGGGCCCGGCATCGCGGCGGCCGTCCTCGCCGCCCACCCCGACCGGCGGCCCCCGTCCACACAGCCGACGACCAACCTCGCGACATCCGCCAGGGGGCGTGATGACCACCACTGACCTGGGACTGCCGACGGTGCCGACAACTCCGGTGCGCCGCCGTACCCGCCCTCTCCGCGTGGGCACGGTGCCCGTGGGCGGCGGCGCACCGGTCTCCGTGCAGACCATGACCACGACCCTCACCGCCGATGTCGACGCCACCCTCCAGCAGATCGCCGAGATCACCGCCGCCGGATGCGACATCGTCCGCGTCGCCGTCCCCTCCCAGGACGACGCCGACGCCCTGCCCCGCATCGTCGCCCGGTCGAAGCTGCCGGTGATAGCGGACATCCACTTCCAGCCCCGTTACGTCTTCGCCGCCATCGACGCCGGCTGTGCCGCGGTACGGGTGAACCCGGGCAACATCCGCAAGTTCGACGACCGGGTCGGCGAGATCGCGAAGGCCGCCTCGGCGGCGGGCGTGCCAATCAGGATCGGGGTCAACGCCGGCTCTCTCGACCCCCGGCTCCTGGCCAAACACGGCCGGGCCACCCCCGAGGCCCTGGTGGAATCCGCCTTGTGGGAGTGCTCCCTCTTCGAGGAGCACGGCTTCCAGGATCTGAAGATCGCGGTCAAGCACCACGATCCCACGACGATGATCGCCGCCAACCG
Source organism: Streptomyces sp. NPDC057638 (assembly GCF_042800315.1). Lineage (NCBI taxonomy): Bacteria > Bacillati > Actinomycetota > Actinomycetes > Kitasatosporales > Streptomycetaceae > Streptomyces > Streptomyces sp. NPDC057638. The sequence continues at coordinate 38,730 of NZ_JBHVHF010000009.1, read as the reverse complement.
GCTTCTCGCGGAAGCCTGCGACTACCCCCTCCACCTCGGCGTCACCGAAGCAGGACCGGCTTTCCAGGGAGCCATCAAATCCGCTGTCGCCTTCGGAATCCTGCTGGGCGAGGGGATCGGCGACACCATCCGTGTCTCCCTCTCCGCCCCGCCGGTCGAACAGGTCAAGGCGGGCTGCCACATCCTCTCCTCCCTCGGGCTGCGCCCCCGCAAGCTGGAGATCGTCTCCTGCCCCGGCTGCGGACGCCTCCAGGTCGACATCCACCGCCTCGCCACCCAGGTCGAGGCCGCCTTCGACGGCTTCCCCCACCCCCTGCGCATCGCCGTCATGGGCTGCGTCGTCAACGGACCCGGCGAAGCCCGCGAAGCCGACCTCGGCGTCTCCTGCGGCAACGGCAAAGGCCAGATCTTCCGCAAGGGCCAAGTCCTGCGCACCGTCCCCGAACACAGAATCGTCGGCGCGCTCCTCGACGAAGCCCTCCGCCTCACCGACGAACCCGACCGCCCGGACACATCCGAGACCACCACCGCCGGGAATGCCTCATGACGACCTCCACCGTCCCGGCCGGGCACCACGGCCTCGACTCTGACCGGATCCGCGCCGAGGTCGACGCCGTCCTCGACGCCTTCCTCCGCCACAAGGCCCGCACCGCCGCAGGGCGGAATCTACCCACCGAAGTGACCACCGTCCTGCGGGACTTCCTGGCCGTCGGCGGGAAACGCATCCGGCCCCTGCTCTGCGTCACCGGCTGGCACGCCGCAGGAGGCAGGAACCGCCCTCACGCCCTGGTCCAGGCCGCGGCCTCGCTGGAGATGTTTCACGCGTTCTGTCTGATCCACGACGACATCATGGACAACTCCGCCACTCGCCGCGGACAGCCCGCCGTCCACCGCACCCTCGCCTCCCACCACCGACAGGGTCGTACCACCCCGGCGGCCGACCGGCTCGGCAAGAGCGCCGCTGTCCTCGTCGGCGACTTCGCTCTCGCCTGGTCCGACGAACTCCTCCACACCGCAGGCCTGGACACACGGCAACTCAGCGACGTCCTCCCACTGGTCGATGCCATGCGCACCGAGGTCATATATGGCCAGTACCTCGACGTCACGGCAGCAGGAGCACCTACCGACGACGTCGAACGGGCACTGGCGATCTGCCGCTACAAAACCGCGAAATACACCATCGAACGCCCTCTGCACATCGGCGCCGCACTCGCCGGAGCCGATCAAGGGCTACTCGACGCACTGTCCGCGTTCGCCCTCCCGCTGGGCGAGGCGTTTCAGCTCCGCGACGACCTCCTGGGGGTCTTCGGCGACCCCCGGCAGACCGGGAAGCCGACCCTCGACGACCTCCGCGACGGCAAGCACACGGTCCTCATCGCCCACGCCATGCGGCACGCCGACGACACCCAGCGCCAGATCCTGCGCACCCTGCTGGGCAACCCTCACCTCGACGAATCCGCCGCCGACCGCCTCCGCCGCCTTCTCACTGCCGTCGGCGCACCGGCGGCGGTGGAGGACATGATCCGGGAACGGCACGACGCCGCCCGCCGCGCCGTCGAATCCGGCCCGATCCCGTCCGGCACGGCTGCCCTGCTGCTCGACATGGCGCGGCAGGCCACCGCGAGGACCACATGAACCCACCTCCGCCTCCGCGCCCGGGCCGGAAGGCCCGAGGCCACCCCTCGGGACCACGACGACTCCGAACCGGGACCGCCGGAACGGCGACACGTCCACACCCGGAACAGCGACGGGCGGGCTCCCCCTCGTTGCCGAGTGGGCGTCGCCCGAGCGGTTCCCGCACAGTTCGCTCTCGACCTGAGGACACGTCATGACGCATGAGTCAACGACCTCACCAACCATCCAGGTGATCGACAGCCCGCGGCTCGATCCTTACCGTGACAAGGTCGTCCAGACCTACGACGATCCGCCGTGGATGTGGCACAACGCGCTCGGCCCGGACAACCTGCTGTTCCAGTTCGGCCTGTTCGACGCCGGGGAACTGGCCGCCGGTCCTGCCCGGGGATCGGTGGGCCCCTCCGAGATACGCCACTTCGACCGCCAGCTTCAGATCGCGGGCCTGACCGGACCCGACAGGCCGCGGGTCGACCGCATCCTGGACCTGGGCTGCGGCTGGGGATTCCTTTCCCGCTACCTCGCCGAGCGCTTCCCCGAGGCCCGGTACGTGGACGCCGTCAACATCAGCGTGCGGCAGCTGGAGTACTGCGCCGAGCAGCTCACCGGACACCACGCGGCCGACCGGATCCGGCTGTTCCTGTGCGACGGGCAGGACATCGACCTGCTGCCCGAACCGGAGATTCCCTATGACCTGGTGGTCGTGCGCGGGGTGTATACACACTTCCTCAACGATGTCTTCGAGACGTCCGTCAAAGCCGTCTCCCAGCGCATCCGGGACGGCAGCCCCCTGGTCATCTCCGACACCCTCTACAAGCGCGACCTGACCCGCTACGAATCCGCCATCCCCGACACCGTGGACCGCCTGGCCTGCGGCAACCGCAAGAGCCCCGCCTACTTCGCCCGGGTCCTCGAAGAGCACGGCATGATCCTCCAGGACATGCGGATCATGCCGTCCAACGCGGAGGTCATCCACTGGTTCCAGACAGTGCGGCTCAACATCGAGCACCACTTCCCCGGCGGCGTCACCGGCCCCATCGAAGAGCTGCGTGAGATGGCGGTCAGCTTCTCCGACGCCCTCGCCAAGGACAAGGCGTCCGTCTACAGCATCATCACCCGGCACTCCGGGTGACCCGGGCGGCCCTCGGTTCACCCCGTGCTTCCCTTACCGAAAGGCAGGTTCACCATGGCGCAGCAACCGCAGCCGACTACTGACGACGTAGCGCAGATGTACGACCGGCTCACCGACCTGCTCACCCAGGCACTCGGTGACAACATTCATCTCGGCCTGTTCGGCCAGGCCGGTGCGGAACATCCGGTCGGGGCCGCCACGGACGCGCTGACCGACGCGGTGGCGGACCTCCTCGGCCCACTCGCCGGCGAGGACCCGCATCTGCTGGACATCGGGTGCGGCACCGGGCGACCCGCGCTGCGGATCGCCGAGCGCACAAGGGGTGCGGTCACCGGAATCACCGTCAGCGAATACCAGGTGCGGCAGGCCCGGCAGGCCCTGGCCGAGTGGTCCACGGCACGTCCCCGCGCCGCAGGTACCCGCTTCGAACTGGCCGACGTCACACGACTCCCCTATGCCGACGCGTCGTTCGACGCGGCCTGGGCCATCGAATCGCTGCTGCACATTCCAAGCCGGTCGGCCGCGCTCGCCGAGGCGCACCGGGTCGTGCGACCGGGCGGCAGGCTGGTCGTGGCCGATCTGTTGCTGCGCGGCAAGGTCCACGGCTCGGCCAAGGCGGCGGTGGAGGCCACCGCGGGCATCTTCCAGGTCGCCTCGGTGGCCACCGAGCAGGAGTACCGGCAGCAGCTGGCCGATGTCGGCTGGAGGGTGGTGGAGTTCACGGACATCGGGGACGAGGTGCGTCCCACGTACCAGCGGATCACCGCACTGATGCGGCAACTGGTCGACGAGGCACCGCAGGAGCTCGGCGCTCAGCTCACCGACGGGGCTGCCGCACTCGACGCCTTCGCCGCACTGCCCGAGGTGGGCTACGTCCTGCTTGCCGCGGAGCGTTCCTGACATGGCCGGCGACACCGGCAGGCCCCCTGCGAATGCCCCCCGATGCCCCGTGCGAGGCGGAGCGAGCCCCCACGGCCACGCGGTCGGGGGACCGGCAGCGGCCCCGCTGGCTCCGGGGGCTCTGCCGCTCATCGGGCACTTGGGCGCCCTGGCAGCCGGACCTCTCGCCTTCTTCGAAGGGCTCCGCGCGGCTGGCCCCGTCGTGCGGATCAAGCTGGCGGGACGTGAATGCCATGTGGTGAACTCCGCCTCGCTGGTTCACCACATGCTGGTCGCAGGCCACGGCGACTACGACAGGGGCGGTCCTGTCATGGAATCCTTGCACGCGGTGTTCGGGGACGGGCTGCCCGCCTCCCCGGACGCGATCCACCGGGTGGAGCGCCCTCTGCTGCAGCCGCTCTTCCGCCGGGAGCGGATGCCCGGCTACACCGCCCGGTTCCTCACCGAGGCGACGCAGCAATGCGCCTCTTGGGCGAACGGGCAAGTGCTGGACGTGAACACGGAGATGACCCGGCTGTCGACGGGAAGTCTCACCCGGGCGCTGTTCCGCGACCCGGTCTCGGCCAGGGTCGTGCGGCAGTTCCAGGAGGATCTGCCGGTGGTGCTGCGCGGCGTGGCCGTCAGGGCGGCGCTGCCCTCCGTCGCACGACTGCCGCTGCCCGCCAACCGTCGTTTCGCCCGTTCGGTGCGGCGCACCTACGTGGCGATCGACGAGATGGTGGATCATCGCGGGAACGACGCGGACGCCTACGACGATCTGCTGACCGTGCTCCTGGCCCCGCGGCCGGATGGTGCGGTAGGGCAGGCCCGCGAGGGGGCGAAGGAGGATCGGTCCGCACTGATCAGCGGACACATCTGGGGCTTCATGATCGCCGGGATCGAGACCACGGCCTCACTCATGACCTGGATGCTGCAGATCCTGGTCTCGCACCCCGAGCACTACGCGCGAGTGCAGGAGGAGGTCGATGAGGTCCTGTCCGCTGGTACGCCCGATCTTGAGGACCTGCAACGGCTCGGCCAACTGGATCGCGTACTCAACGAAGTTCTGAGGATGTACGCGCCGACGTGGCTGTCGACCCGGATCACTCGCCGCCCGACCGTGCTGGGCGGATACACACTCCCCGGGGGGGCGGACGTGCTCTTCAGCATGTGGGCGCTGCACCGCGATCCGGATGTCTTTCCGCACCCGCACCGCTTCGACCCGGACCGCTGGCTCGACAAGAACACGCCGCGCACCCCGCACCAGGGGTTCCTGCCCTTCGGAGCGGGGACCCGCAAGTGCATCGGGGATGTGTTCGCGGTCGCCGAGGCAAAGGCAGCGCTCGCCGTGCTCCTGCACCACTGCCGGTTCGAGACCGCCCGCGGCACGAAGGCGGTCCCACGGATCAGCCTGACCCAGCGCGCGGCCCGAGTCCGGATGACCGTGACACCCCGGAGGCCGAGCGCACCCAAGCGGCGAGACAAGGAGTGCTGAGCCTCCTCGGCAGAGGCGCCCGCAGGTTCCCCGGCCGGCCGAGCAGATCGGAGAGCTGAACCGAGCCGCCGCCACAGGGGCAGGTCCGGTCGATCCCGCTCCGCCTCGGCCTTTCTGCCCGTCGCGGTGCAGTACGGGACAACTGCTCCCGCGCTCGGCGAAGCGGCCCCTCGCGTCGCGTCTTCCGCAGCACCGCACAGCACTGCCCACCGCTCATCAAGGAGGCAGGTCCCGATGACCGCAGCCCATCACCGTCATCCCGGCGCACGCCGTGCCCCGGAGCCGGATGTGACGCGGGAGCAACAGGCCACACCCACACCGCCCATCGACGTCCCCCCCTACTACTGGCCGCACCCGGCCGCCAAACACCCGGACACGGAGGAGGCCAGGCTCGTCGCCAACGACTTCCTGGACCGACATCGGCTGTACGCGGACGACGGCATGCGGCACAAGCAACTGCGCACCGAGAACGGGCGCTTCGCTGGCTACGCCATGCCCGCAGCGACCAAGGAAGCGGTCTTCATCTACGCGAAGTTCACCGTGTGGGGATTCGCCTACGACGACGAAGTCCTGGACGAGCGGCCCACGGGCATCGACACCACCGCCACGGCGATCGACAACCTGCGCATCATGCGCACGGCCGAGATCACCGAATACCCACCCGCGCTGACCCACAAGTACGGTCTCGCCCTGCGCGAGATCCGGATGGACATCGACAGTCTCTGCGGCCCCGAGGCCGGCCAGCAGTTCATCGACCTGATGTACACGTACACCGCGATGGAACTCAACATCATGGCCATGCGGCAAGCACGGCACCGTCCCACCATCGACGAGTACCTGACCTGCCGCATGTACCAGGGCGGAGCGCATACCTATCCCAGCCTCGCCATCATCCTCAACGGCCACGGACTGCGTCCCGAACACATCGCGGACCGCCGGGTACGGGCCCTACGGGAGATCATGGCGCTGCTGGGCGGATGGACCAACGACATCTACGCGTACTCTTACGAGCGCGACAACGTACCCGCCTGGGCCACCGCCATCGACATCCTCCGTGACACACACGGATACACCTACCCGCAGGGCGTCCGCGCCGCCATGGACGTGCACGACCGCTGCATCGTGCTCTTCGACCGGATCAGCGACCAACTGCTCGACGACGACCACGACCTGTACGCCCCCGTGGTGCACACCCTGCGCGACTTCCACGGCGGCCATCTCGCCTGGGTCACCGACAACACCCGCTACGTCAGCAAGCAGGACCTGTCGGACACGTACCACTTCAATGGATACGGCCCGGCCACACGCCCGGCCGATCCGGCACCGCTGCCATACCCCTACATCTCCTGGTGGTGGGAGCACGACGGCACGACCACTTCAGGCTGACAGTGATCATGTGAGTGGTGGTTCTGCTGATGAGCCTGACTCGCCCTCTGACAGTGGTGCTGTCAGATGCTGAGGCACTACAGGCCCGGTGTGGTGAACAGCTCGGCCAGGATGGCGGAGAGGTCACCCCCGTCGCCGCGGGTGAGGATGACGACGGTGGTGTCCCGTTCGGGGAGACGGACCAGCAGAGAGCGGTATCCGGGGTTGTCGCCGTGGTGGAACCGGGCGCGGTGTTCGGCCAGGGCGCCGAGGAAGACACCGTAGCCGTAGCCGGTAGCGGTGAGGGGCGCGAAGCCGGGGGCGTGAGGGGTGGCGTGGGAGGTGTACATACGGCGGAGTGACGCCGGGCGCAGAAGTCCGCCCCGCTCCAGCACACGGGCCCAGTGGGCGAGATCGCGCGCGGTGGACCACAGATCGCCGGCGCCGGGCAGACAGCCGGGGTCTGTCACCCCACTGGTCGTACTGACCAGGCCCTGGGCAGCACCGGTGTGGGCGAGGCCCAACGGGTCAAGGATCCGCTCGCGCAGGATGTCGGCGTACGCGCGCCCGGTGGTCTGTTCGATCAGCAGAGCGACGAGGACATAGCCGGGGCTGCTGTAGTGCCAGCGCCGCCCCGGGGCGGCGAGCGGCAGCATACGCATGACCTGTGCGACGGTGTCCGAGCGGGAGGGCGGCGCCCCGGGCCCGATGGGTTCGGAGAGGGCGTCCCAGTGGGGCAGACCGGAGGTGTGGGACAGCAGATGGTGCAGGGTGATCCCGCTCCATGCCGCCGGGGAGCCAGGGAGCCTGTCGGCCGGTCGGTCGGCAAGGGACAGCGTCCCGTCCTCCACAAGGAGGAGAGCGGTGGCGGCGGTGAACTGTTTACTGAGAGAGGCGGCCTGAAACCGCTCCTCCTGGCCGCCGTCGCCCCAGTACACCTCGTGCGCACAAGTGCTGCCGCAGGTCACCACTACCACGCCGGACGACTTCGCAGGGCACAGCCAACCACGCACCGGCAGGCCGGGGGGGGGGTGAACACACCGCTCGCGTGCCGTGCGCCCACGAGGGAAGCCGCCCGAAGCAGTTCCTTCTCCGCCAGCTCTCTTGGCCCCTGCAGCCGGGGGCGGAAAGGCCGAGGTGGGTCATCTGCGCCGAGCGCCCGTCACCCGTCACCCGTCACCCGTCACCCGTCACGATCATGCGGACCCAGAGGCCGCTTCCCTGATCACGATTCCATGTCGGCGGAATATCCGCAGGTCCAGGGCGATTCGCTGCCCAGCGATCTAGCGATGGGCTGGGCTTCGTGTGGGCGATCTGAACCTGTTCCGGCTGGGTGAGCGCGCGCGAACACTGACGCCCCGGTCCCTGGCGATGCCATGAACCCCGGGGGAACACGGTCAGGACGGCACGGTTTCCCTCACGGCACGCGGAGTGAGAAGAAGGTCCTCATAGCGGTGGTGGCGGCGGATGGTGGTGCGGTGGTGGAGCAGGGCCGCGGCGCGTGAGGGTTCGCCCGCGTCGACGAGGGCGCGGGCCAGGGTGTCCTGGACGATCTCACGCTCCACGCGTACGCCGCCGATCCGCTCGACCTGGTCGCCCAGGGCGGTCAGCGACTCCACGGCGGCGCGGGGACGGCCCACGGTGATGTCCGCCAGAGCGTGGACCACGGGGGCGAGGACCTCGCGGTAGTCGGGCCGTTCGTCACGTGCGGCGCGGCGGGCGAGGAGGTACAGCTCATCGGTCGCGGCTTCCACGGCGAGCGCGAGCGCGAGGTTGAAGGTGTGGAAGACCTCCGCCATCCCGCCGGGCGCGGCGAGCAACTCCCGCACCTGAGCGGGGTCGCTGTGCTGGGCGGGCTCCTGCCCGACCAGCAGCAGGCGCCAGTTCGTCGCGGCGCGCATCCCCACATCCGTACGCGCCAGGGCGGCGTCCGCCCGATGGCGAGCCGCCGGGAAGTCGCCGCGGGCGATCTCCTGCAGAGCCGCGTGCCAGCTCAGGTGTCGTGTCTGGATCGCCTGGGGGTCCGCCGCCAGCCAGTGGTCCAGGAAGTCGACGGCGGCGTCACCGGTCCCGAGTTCATGCCCGGCGTGGGCCAGGGCGTGGGCGGCGACGCCCGAGCGTGGATACAGGGCCAGGGCCCGCTCCGCCAGATCATGTGCCTCCCGGACCCGACCCTGCTCGGCCCGGGTCGCGGCCAGCCAGCTCAACCACGGCCAGTTGTCCGGCCCGGCCAGCGCTGACTGCCGTTCCACCAGGGCTTCGCCGTGCACGCGGTAGGCGACGTCCGCACAGGAGGGGAAGGCGTCCAGTATGAGTCCGGCCGCCTCGTCCCCGGGCCAGCGGGCGAAGTGGCCCACCAGGTGCTCGGCGGTCAGACGGTACTGACGGTGGGTATGGAGGTACACCCCGTACACCAGGCTGACCTCCCGCTCGCCCGCGGCGAGGGCGTCCCAGTAGGCGTGCGTCATCTGATCCTTGAGCGCCGTGTCATCGAGCTGGTCCCCGGTCGCGAGCATCAGCAGCGCACGTGCCACGCCGCTGTCCGGCTCCGAGGTCACCCACTCCCGCAGCAGGGGCAGGGCACGGCCACTCAGCGCGAGCAGCTCCACCACCGCCCGATCCCCTACGGCCGTGTCCCGTGCCATCTGGTCGTGCGCCCCGCCCGCTCGCGTGGTCATCGGTGACCCGTCGGACGCTCGCCCCACCCACCCCGCACGGTCATACGCTCGCCCGGAACAGGGCGGTGCAGACGATGCCGCTGTTGCCGCACTGGTTGCGTGGCAGGCTCAGCGGCAGACCGGCCTGGTTCGCGTTCGCCACACCGCTCCCGGCCACCGTGGATCCCGCGGCCCGTGCGTCACCGTGGTGGACGCAGGTGTTACCGAACGCCGCGTTCCCCACCCCGATGACGCTCGCCTGGGCCGCTCCCGCCGGGACCAGCGCGACACCCGCCACCGCACCGAGCACGGCGGCCCGCGCACCACCACCGCGCCCCCAAGTCTCCACGCCCATCACACGTCTCCTCATGTCAGGGAAGCTCTGTCCCGAATACCGGTACAGATCACTCTTGAGTGGATGAAATATCCACAACCCGACCAACGAGTGGACAGGGCTTCCGACACGTCAACACGTGCACGCAGCCTGCCATACGCGTCCGCGGGAAGCGGACGAGCCGCGCGAGTGAGCCGGGTGCCCTGTGGTGTGGGGGGCGGTTCCGCCCCCCACACAGGAGAGGAGGCCGCCAGCCCGCACCGCTCTCGCGGAGCCGGTGGCCGGTCCACCACTCGCATGAGATGACCTCGTCAAGTCCCCTCGGGCAGGGGGTTGAAGGTTCTACCGCCTGACTGCCCGGGGCGGGCACATGTCTCCCGCGCCCAGAAGCCGATGAACTCGGCGAGCTGGACATCGAACTGGCTCAGCCGGTCCGTCGGCAGCGCCGCTCGGATCTCCTCCACCGTGCTGGGTAACGCCACCTGAGCCTCCTGAAGGTACCTGTCCGGTGCACGGAACGGATCGTCCATATCATCCATGGACACTGCTCCTTTCCTGGTGGGCTGTCAGTGAAGTTCAGGCTATGGGTGTTCCCGGTTACGGCGACCGTGCTGGTGAGGGGCGTGCGGGGGCGCGATGGGGTACGGAAGGGCCGGATCGGCTTCCCCCCTCCCAGCGGGAATCCCGTCGGCGCGCGAGGTGCGGCGCACTCCGTGGTGACTGGCCGTATGCGGGTGCGCGGGGGGCGTCGGCCCAGGCGTGCGCGGGTGCCATGGAGACCACGCCATGGGCCATGAACGCGCCGTGGGCCAGAGGGAGCGCTCCCGATGACCGCTTCCCTGGCGGCGCTCGGGGCCGCCGCCGGTCGTTGTCGTGAGGTCAGGGTCCGATGATCCGGTTCAGGGCGAGTGCGCTCACCCCGAGGCAGGTCAGTCCGGCGAGCAGCGCGCCCGCGGTGTCGCCGGTGCTGAGGTAGGTGAGGACTCCGCTGACGGCTCCGATGACGGTCGCGGCCAGCAGGACCACGGCGGCGCGCTGGGTGAGCAGCTCCGGTTCGGTTCCCGGGCGGGGGTGCGGGTCGCCGCCCCCGGTGGGTGTGGGTGTGGTCATACCGTTTCCTTCGCTGAGCCGGTGCGCACGGTGTAGGCGTAGCGGGGCATCCCCACCAAGGTCGCGAGGACCCACTTCCACCGGGCGCGGGAGTCGGGCAGATCCCTCAGGTAGCCCCGCTGCTCCCCCACCCAGTCCGCACGCTCGGGCGGGGGCAGGAGCCGCACGAGGCAGTGAAGGGGGGCCAGAAGAAGGCCGCTGGTGTCCTGGGTGAGCGGCCTCCCGTGGATGGGCGGTTCGACGGTGCCCCGTTCGGTCGGGAGTGACCGCTCCCGTCGTCGGTTGCCGGAGGTGAAGGTCCATTCGTGCAGTTGGGCGGGGATGTAGATCCACTGGTCCACCCGCTGGGACGCCGTCCTCGGAGGCGTGGCCTCCCGGGCCGGGGCGGACACGGGCGCGGCCGCCTCGCCGCCACCGTCGCCGCCTCCCGGTCGGGACGGTGGTTTCCCGTTCATGAGCTGCCCCCTGCCAGACCGGGGGCGAGGGTCCCAGAACGCACGGTGGAGGGGGCGTTGGCGGTGGCCTCGGCGAGGGCGTGAGGCGCCAGGTCGGCCCCTTTGGCGCTGAGGCGGTAGAAGCGGCGGCGGGGTCGTCCCTCGGCCTCGGCACTCGCGTCCGCCTCCCAGTAGCGCTCGACCCATCCCGCCTGCTGGAGGCGCTCCAGTAACGGGAAGAGCGTGCCGTTGGGCAGACCGGAACGTCTGGACAGCTCCAGGCCGTACAGCCCTTCCGTCCGGATCGTCGTGCGGTCGGCGAGGTCGCTGTCCTGGCCGAGGAGCACGCGCAGGACCGTCTGGGTGTGCTTGGTCATGCGGGGGCTTGGCATGCCGAAGAAACTACTTAGGTAGACAAAACCGCGTCCAGCCGAGCGAGAAAGTCATACCGGGTACCGATTCCGGGGGCGGCCCGCCATCGCTCCTCCGATCGGGGGACGACTCCTGCGGGGGACCGTCGGCATGGGCCATGCCCACGCCGCCTGACATGAGGAACATGGCGCCCGCGTCACTGACGCGGGTGACCCCAGCGCACGGCGACGGCCCACCCAGGGAGCCGAATCCCTCCTTCCGGCCATCGCGGCTTGAAAGGGCCTCACAGAATGCGTGATTCCACCGTTCCCCGGCCGCTGACGGCCCGCAAGGACCTACGTCTCCGACATCTCCACGCTCGCCTCCCGACCACTCCTGGCGTAGCGGGAGTGGTGCAGATGTGGCCGTCCGCCGTGTCGCGTCGAGCGCGGTCGATCCGCTCCCGCGCCCGTCGGGTACGTCCGCCGCCCGGCGGAGAGCGGCGGGGCGCGGTCAGTCGGCGCAGCCGGGTACCGGGGCGGGAGAACCGGCGCAGTCGTTCGGCAGGTTCCCGGTGACCGAGGACCGCGATGCGGTGGCGGTGCCTCCGTTGAGGATGCCTCCGGCGGTCTCGGCCGCCCGGTTCTCCGTGACAGTGGTGTGGTCCAGGTGGAGTGTGCTGAGGGGGCCGTTGCTGAGGATCCCTCCCCCGACCCCGCCGAGCGCCGCGTTCCGGATGACCTGGCTGGCGGTGAGCGCGGTGGTGCCTCCGTTGGTGAAGAGCCCGCCGCCGCCGAAGCCCGCCGTGTTGTCGCGGACGGTGGTGTGGTGGAGCGTCGTGGTGGCGCGTTCGCCGTTGGTGGCGATGCCGCCGCCGAACTCCCGGGCGTGGTTGGCCTCGACCGTGCTGTGGTTGAGGGTGAGGGTGCCGAAGTTGTTGAAGACGCCCCCGCCGCTGCCGAAGGAGCCGCCGCGTACGGAGACACGGTCGAGGGTGAGACGGCCGCCCATCTCCACCTCCAGCAGGCGGAAGTGCGGTGTACCGTCCGCCGCGCCCCGGGCGATCACGGCGTTCGACGGTCCCGGCGAGGCGATCCGGACATCACCGCTGACGGCGGTCAGCGCGTTCATCCGTCCGTACGGCGTCGTGATCGTGTAGACGCAGCCCGGCTCAAGGACGATGTCCCACCGTGTCCCGGGCTGACCGTTCCCGGCCGTGATCGCGTCGTTCAGCATCCGGCTCCGGTCCGCGACACACGGGACGACGACCTCACCCCGCCTCTCCGCGCCCAGGGCGGACGGTCCCGGCCCGAGCACGACGATCACGGTGACGACCACACAGCGGCGGAGTTTCACGGCGAGTCCCATGGAGCGAGCATCCCCACCACCGGCACTCCCCGCATGCCGGACGGCACTCGGGCGTGCCCACGGCGGCACCGGGTCAGGGCACGGTGTTCACCCGGGTGGCCCTCGCGTGCCAGAACACGGTGGCGGTCGCGGCAGCGACGGCCACCGCGAGGACGATCCACGCGGTGGAGGTCGCCATGTCGGGGGCGAACAGGGGCTGGGTCCTGCGGGCCTGCCAGACGGTGAGAGCGATCAGGCCCAGGCAGGTGACGGCGGCGATGACGACCAGGGCGGTGCGGTGGCGGGGCCCGAGCGTCCGGGGGCCGAGAGTGAGGAGCAGTCCGAGCAGGACGATCACCTGGAGGGAGTGGACACCGACGAAGTGGGCGACCCGCAGATCACCGGCGGTGGTGCTGAAGTTGGTCAGGAGCATGCCCGGTCGTCCATCCGGTTCGCCGACACTGTGCGCGCCGATGTGCGGCATCCCGCGCCCCAGGTCGGCGGCGGCTTCCTGCGCGGCGGTGGGGGTCACCATCAGCGCGCCGACGGCCATGCCGACGACCCCGACCGCCAGCCCCAGCCGCAGTGCCCAGGCGAGCTGGGGCGGTTCGACCCGCTGGAGGAGCAGCAGGCCGATGGTGGCCAGGGCCATCAGACCGAGCAGGGAAATGACCACCAGCATGGTGATCAGCAGCCCGCTGTAGCCGGGTGTGGTGAAGTTGAAGTGGCTGGTCGTTCCGCCCGCCGCCGAGCCGGTGACCCAGAGCACCTCCACGACGGCCGTGACGGCGGTGACCCAGGAGATCACCCGCACCAGAAAACCACGCCCCTGGACGAAGGTCAGCAGCCACAGCAGCGTCAGCGTGTAGACGGCGAAGGAGAACCCGAACCGGGCGGGTTTGGCCCAGGCGGGCTGCCCGGTGATCTCCCTCGGGTCCACGACGAGGCCCACCAGCGCGACCAGGCTGATCAGCAGCAGGACCCCGCTGGCCCCGGCCAGCGGCGGATTGGCCACCCACACCCGCCGCGCCGGCGCTCGCGATCCGGACACCACCACAACCGGTTCCCTTCCCATCATGATCACCCCGTGCCCGCATGATGGGCCTCACCCCTCGGGATCCCCGGTGCCCCAGCCGTGTCCTCACCCGCCCGAGCCCCTGGGGCGGGCCACCCGGCCGAACCTCCGGAGCGGTACCGCCCGACCAGGGCCTCAGCCGCTCGGAGGGGGCGGGCGGAGCTGCTCCATGGCTCCCTGGACATCCCAGTTGAGCCAGCACTCGGCGATCTTCCCACCACGGAACCTGAGGGTGATCTGTCCCGAGACCTCGAACCGTCGGCCGGTGGGCGGGAACCCCTGGTACGTACCGGTGTGATGACCCCGGACGATGAACCTGGCACCGACCAGATCGCCCTCGCCGATCACGCTCTGAGCGGTGTGCCGCAGCCCGAAGGCCGCCATCAGCTCCCGGTAGATCCGCACGGCCTCCGCCAGGCCGACGGTCTCCCGCTCCATCGCCGGGTCGTGTTCCCTGTACTCCTCGGTGCACGAGTGGGCGTAGGCGGCCTCGCGGTTCCGCTCCGCCGTCTCCTCCAGAAAGCGACGGGCCACGGCCTTGTTGCGCTGTTCCATACGAGGATTCCTACCCCGGTGCGGTCACTCAGAGCCGCTGGATCAGACCGACCGCGAGGGCGATGAGCGCGGCGGCGATCAGGAGGGCACCGACCCGGGTGAGACGGGTCCCCGCGGAGGTCTGGCCCTCGGTACCGAAGGCCAGATGGAGGAAGAACCCGCCGGACTGGGCGAGTACCCCCACCAGCAGCAGGATCCCGAACAGCCACGCGATCCCGGAGGAGAACCCGGCACGGGGCAGATAGAGGAAGTAGACCAGGGACAGGATCAGCAGCACCCCGGCATGGGCGTGCCCGGCGCGGAAGAAACGCTCGCGCAGCGGGGTGAGCTTCCCGTCCTCGGTGGTGATGAACTTCAGCAGCCCATGGCCGCCGAACTCCACCGTCACCAGGGCGAGGACGGCGATGACCGGCAGGAGCTCGGACGCTTCCACGACGTACCGCCTTCGGCTGTGACGGGCACGGGAACAACCGCACGCTACGACAGGCGCCGTCGGCGCGCCGCGCTCGGTGGGCCGTTCGGGGAGCGGTTCACCCGGACGGCCCCTCCTCGACGGCGTGTCGTACGCCTCGGGCGGCCGCGCCGAAGCGCGAGGGCACCGAGCGCACCCGCGGCCGGGCTCGCCCGGGCTTGTGCCATGTCACCGCCGCGCCGACACCGAGGCGGTCCACCGGCCGGTCCCGATCTCAGCCAGCAGCGCCTGTCCCGTGCCAGGCGCCCCCACGGACCACGCCCCGCAGGTGTCCGTGCGCGAGTCGAGAGGGGCTCTGTTTGACTGAGTACGGCAGATCACGGTCCGGAATCGGAAGGCGGATCCATGCGCCTGCTCGCCGGAAGAGGACGTCCGGCCCTGGTATCCGGGGCCGCGTGGCTGGCGGCCGCGCTCCTGTCACCGCTGGCCTCCGCGTCCGCCGCGGCGCCGGGCGACGGGGAGGGCGTCCCGACTTCCCCTGCCGCGACGCGGGCGGCGATGGTGGAGGCGGTACGGCGCGGGGCACCGGGGGTGCTGGTCACGGTCGTGGACGGCACGGACCGGTGGACGGACTCGGTGGGCGTCGCGGACCGGCGCACAGGGCGTCCACCCGTCGCGGCGGATCACTTCCGGGTGGCAAGCGTCACCAAGACGTTCACGGCCACCCTCCTACTCCAGTTGGAGGCAGAAGGCCGGCTCAGTGTCGAGGACACCGTGGAGAAGCACCTCCCCGGAGTGGTGCGCGGCCACGGACACGACGGCCGCCGCGTCACCGTCCGCCAGCTCCTCAACCACACCAGCGGCATCTACAACTACCTCAACGACCCCGCACTCCATCAGTACGGACCGGCCTGGCTCACACACCGGCACCAGACCTGGACCCCGGAGGAACTGCTCGCCGTCGCGATGTCCAAGCCACCGACCGCCGCACCCGGCGAGAGGTTCGTGTACTCGAACACCAACTACCTGCTGGCGTCGATGATCGTCGAGCGGATCACCGGAAACTCCTACGAACACGAGCTGAACCAGCGCCTCATCACCCCCCTGGGACTGCACGGCACCTCGTCCCCCGGCACCCGGGAGACCGTGCCCCGACCGTCGGGCCGCGCCTACTCCACCGCCCAGACCCAGACACCCCCGCCAGGCGTCGACGTCACGGAGTTCAACCCGTCGGCACTACGCGCCGCCGGGGAGATGATCAGTACGGCCCACGACCTCAACCACTTCTACGGCACGCTCCTCAGCGGCCGACTGCTGCCCATGGCCCAACTGCGGACGATGACCACCACCATCCCGGATCTCACCGGCGACCACGGCCTCGGCCTGATGCGTATGACCACCTCCTGCGGGATCGAGCTATGGGGACAGCGTGGCGGCGGATACGGGATCGAAGTCCTCTCCGTCTCCACCCACGACACCCACCACCGGATGACCGTGTACCTCAACACCGACGCTCTCGCCTTGGCGGGCACGGCGGTCCGGAACATCGCCGACGCGGAGTTCTGCCGGGGCCGGTGACGCCTGCGCGGCGCGGATACCGGGCCGCCACAGCACCGCGTACGGCCGAGACCCACGGCATCTGACACACTCCGGCCCTGCCGGAGCGCCCCAGCCTGGACACGCCTCGCTCTCGGATCCGCCGCAGACTCACTCCCGCGGACCTGCCCCGGCAGTCCGACGGCCAGGGGCGCGAACCCGACCTGCCAAGCTCATCCTTCGATCCACACTGATATCCGATAATCGAATTCGCGGCCATATGTTCCTGTCGTAAAGCGTCAGCTATGCACCCACCATCGCCTATATGACTCAATTCCGGTCACTCTGCCTGGTTCCTCGCTTACGCGCCGGTCATCACTCATCTGGGCCGCTAGCGTTCTGATAAGCAGCGGTTCCACAGGGGTACCGCCGCTCGACGTCTCTCAGAACCCATCTTTAAAACAAGATCACCGGAGTTCCGGGGATGGGTTCTGCGGCTGAGAAGAGGGGACCTGCGGCGGGGATTCGGCTCCCGCGCTGTCCGGCCCGGGACGCGGGAGAAGCCCGGATCCCGCCGGTGGGCGTGGTCCGGGCTTCGAGGTCTGGCCCGTGGCTGCGGAGGGAAGGAGACGTCGGCCGGGTTCACGGCCGGGCCTCTCGCCTGCCGCAGGGAACAGTCCTGGAGGCTGCGGTGAGATTCCGCGACGACCAGTCCGCCGGGTCAGCAGTTGCGGACCCAGTGCACCCAGCTCCAGTCCGCGTTGGGGTCGGAGCTGTAGGCGCCCGGCGAGGTCCAGCGAACCACGCGGTCACTGCTCATGAACCTCGCCCGTGTGCCCCTGGTCTGGTTGTTGATCCATGAGCCGCGTGTGAGCCACGGGATCCGGTAGTCGGCGCAGCGGAGCATGTCGATGGTGTTTCCTGTGTAGTTCCTGTCCTTGTACGCGCACATGTGGCCGTAGGCACAGGAGGCGAGCGCGCGGGTGGACCTGGGCTGGGTCAGGTCGCGGGCGTACTTCTCACCGGGGACGGCGAGAGTCATGATCGCCCCGCCGAGGTCGATCCTGTTGGGCGCCACCTGGGTGCCGCCTGTCCGGGCCACGTTGGCTTCGGCCTCGGTCTGAAGAGCCCTGGCCTGGGCTGCCGTCAGGCCCAGGTTCCGCGACTGGGACATGAAGTGCGAGGCGCGGCCGGGAGCGGTGGAGGCGCCGTCGGCAGTCACCGATCCGGTGGTTGCCGGAGCGCCGCTCACCTGCCCGGACTGCGCGGCCGGGGCCGTTCGGTGCGCGGCGGTGGCGGTCACGGGCGGGGTCAGGGTCGCGGCGATGGCGGCGAAGGCCATGAGGCCGGTGGTCAGTTTCTTCTTCACGGGATGTCCCATCGTTCGGAGGTCGTTCGTCCCATCGCCCCTGCTGGGGTGGCGGGGCACGGTCGGCATCCGCCGTGCGCCGGGCGGTCGGGGACGCGGCCGGTGCGGGCTGCGCGGCTGCCGGTCCAGGAGGTTTCCCTGGTGCTGTCCTCGACGTTATGGGCGGAGGGTGACGGGTTTCTTGGACGAATGCGAACGACGGCAGATCTCGTGAACGGTGATGTAGGGCGGCGGCTGTGCCGCAGGCCGGGGCGGAAGGAGTTCGGTGGGTGTGCATCCCGCCAGTACGCGGAACTCTCGGTTGAGGTGGGCCTGGTCGCAGTAGCCGGACAGGTAGGCGATCTCGGCGAGGGTGTGGCCGGGCACGCCGAGCAGGCGTGCCGCGTGCTGGAACCTCCAGACCCGGGCAACGGCCTTGGGTGACAGGCCGACCTGTTCGCTGAAGCGCTTCTCCAGATAGCGTCGGCTGCAACCGAGTTCGTCGGCGAGCCCGCCCACGGCCAGCCGGCCGGCGCTCCGCCGCAGCCGATGCCAGGCGTGAACCACCGGTGCTTGCGCCGGGCGGCCGTCGCGCAGCCACTGTGCCAGCTGCTGGTCCAGCAGCCCGAAAAGCGCTTCCCAGGTCCGGGCCTGTGCCAGTTGCTCCAGAAGCCACCACGCCTGCTCGCCGAGCAGAGCGTCGAGTCCGGTGTAGGTGTGCGAGAGCTCGGACATCGCGACCCCGAGGAGCGTGTACGCGGCGGGCGGTGCCAGGCCGACGGCCACACCACGGGGATGGCCGCTGTGCTCCACGGTCGTGGGACGGTCGTGCAGGCCGACGACCGATACCGGGGACATGGCCAGTGTGCCGGCGGGGCCCAGCAGATGTGAGCCGGAATCGAAACTGAGTACGAGTATGACCGCGCCGGCGGGCAGGACCCTCTGGGTCAGGGGGAGCTGGGACTCGGGCCCGAAACCGACATACCCCAGAACACTCCCGCGCAGCGGCCTCCAGGGGACCCCGACGGTGATCCCCGCCGGACTCCGCCTGCCCGCGCCGCGTGGCGCGGGGACGGCGGGAACACCGTGCACGGGCAAGTCCTCGGCAGCCGCACGATACGACTCCTCATCGACCATCGCACCCTCCTCCGGACTGGACCGGATTCCCGAATCTCCATGCGGCCACAGTGACGCGGCACGACCAAGAGTGTTCAGAGAACGCCGGAGGACCGCCCGGCAGGGTGAGGCTGCGACTCAGGAGAACACGCCGTCCGCGACGAGCCGGCGCGGTGCTCGGGTCGCCGGAGTCCGCCGGGCCGGACACAGCGCTCAGGCTGTTCGCACCGTCTCTGTGGGACGAGGGAGTGCCGATGTGGGGTAGGCGGTCTGGCGGGTGAGGCGTCGGGTCATGAGCGTGATCGCGGCGAGGGTGAGCATCGCCTCGAGGGGTAGCGGCGTTCGCGCATCACAGTCCCCTCTTCTCAGGCGATCAGGTCGAGGGTGGCCTCGACCGCCTTGAGCCGGGTGTCGATGTAGCGCACCCGCTTGTCTTCCGGGGCTGCGGCGGCGTGCTGGGCGACCGTGGCGGTGAGCAGTCGGCGGGCCTCGGTGAGCAGTTCACGGATGCGGCCGATCTCGAACACCTCCAGCTCGCCCGGGTCCGCATGAGGACTATTTCGCCGAGGCGGTCGGCCTCCCACGTCACTCAGCGCAGCGCAGATACACAGAGTGACCGCCTCTCTGACGCGACTACGACAGCAGGCTCCGGAACCTCATCTACCCTTCCCCCCTCTTGACGCTCATATGACGCTCAGGGCCCAAAATCATCCGTGCGAGACGACCCTAAATGCCCTCTGACCTGCTACTTCTCCCGGCATTGCCGATGCCGATCTCTTCCCGATGACGCACCACGTGGAGCACCGAAGCCGTCGCGTCAATGAGGACGGTTCAATCAGCGTTACGGGCAGCAGAGCCTTGTAACACGACTTCCCCTGTTACTGAAATCGGGGTTTCCTCGAACACTTGCGAGAAAGGAAACGTCGCCTCCGGCGCGTCCAGCCGCTCTTTCCCGCAAGGAAGTTATGCCCCACAGTTCACCCCCGCCTGTACCTGATATTTCACCCGATGGTGATCCGCTTCTTAGCAGTGGCTGGCACACAACCGAAGAGCTCGCAGCCCTGCTCCGAGTCGATCCGTCCACCCTGCGCCGCTGGCGCACGGCACGTCCGCATCAAGGGCCGCCCCATGTCCCGCTGACCGACCGGGTCACTCTCTACAGCGCCGCCGATGTCGAACGGTGGCTGCGACAGCGTCGGATCGCGCCCGGCACGGGGGCCTGATGGCTCACGCTGAAACGGTTCCCCTCGGAGTGCGGCTGTCCACGGATGTCGAGCACCGCCCCGACCGGCGCAGCCCCTACCGGGCGCGGGTCCGCTGGTTCGACCCCGAAACCGGAGAGCGGCGTTCCCTGTCCGTCGGCAAGAACGACCAGGACGAGGCGGATGACTGGATCAGAGGCATCGTCGAGGCCGCCGCCATCGGCATTACGCCCGAAACGGCGACGGCGTCGCTCACCGATTACGGCACCGCCAACATGGACCTGGCCCCTGCGCGGCCTGGAACTCAAGACCCGCGACCCCTAACTCGCTGGCTGGCGCCGACGGGTGATCCCGTCCCTGGGACACGTGCCCGTACGTCTGATCACCCACGGCGCGGTGGACCGCACCGTCCATGGCTGGATCGCTGACGAGCAGAGCCGGTCCACCGTCAAGAACAGCCTCGCCGTCCTGGTCCGCGTCATGGAACAGGCCGTTCGTGACGGCCTCATCACCATCAACCCAGCCCGGGTTACTGGCTGGCAGCACGAGTACAAGAAGGCCGAGGACGAACTTGACAACCCCCGAGCGCTCGCGCTGCCCGACTGGCCCACCCTGCTGCACCTCGGCCAGGCACTCGTGGCGCGGTCACACGGCCACTACCACGGCTGGGGCAACGTCGTCGTCTTCGCCGCCGCCACCGCCGCCCGGATCGGTGAGGTCTCCGGTGTCCGCGTCGGCGACATCGACACCGAGAACTGGATATGGACCGTCCGACGCCAGACAACCCCCGCCCCCGGAGGGCTCGTCGACAAGGACACCAAAGGCAAACGCGCCCGCTTCGTCCCCCTCATTCAGGAGATCCGCCCCCTCGTCGCCGAACGCCTCCTCGCAGCCGGACCCGATCCGCATGCCCGGCTGTTCACCGGCCCCCGCGGCGGACGCATCTCCACCGCCGTGCTGCGCGACGCCACCCACTGGGACGAAGTCGTCACCGCCCTCGGCCTCGAACACCTCCGCCGCCACGACCTCCGCCACACCGGCCTCACCTGGCTCGCCGACTCCGGAGTCCCCGCACACGTCCTCCGCAAGATCGCCGGACACGGATCCCTGCTCACCACTCAGCGATACCTCCACCCCGACATGCAGAAGATCACCGACGCCGGCACATCCCTCAGCGCGTACCTCAGCCCTGTCCGCGCACCAGTCATCCTGCCCGTGTCCCCGGCAGGACCCGCCAGACGCCGCTAGACCCGCTGGTCCCCAACTGGTCCCCAAGAACGACGATAAGGCGGTACCGGATGTCTCCGATACCGCCTGCGACCCGCGAAAACGCTGGTCGGGACGACAGGATTTGAACCTGCGACCCCTTGACCCCCAGTCAAGTGCGCTACCAAGCTGCGCCACGTCCCGTCGCGTCCGGCTCCTCGGTGGGGCCGCCCGCGCAGAAAGAACATTACCCCACGTCGGAGGGGGCGACTCACACCGTGCCGGGGGTGCGGTGGCCCGGGGCGCGGGAGAATCGAGGGGTGGGTGAGACGGAGCGGGACCGTGATGAGCGGGGCAGGGCGCGCAGTGCGCGGCCACGGGACGGACTGGGACGGCCACTGCCGTACGGGGCCGCCGGGGTGGAGCGGCAGCCGGAGGGGGTGGCCAGGACGGTCGAGGGCACCCTCGCGGAGGCGCAGGAGTTGCTGGACGCCGGGCGGCCGTTCCATGCGCACGAGGTGTTCGAGGACGCCTGGAAGGCGGATTCCGGTCCGGAGCGGGAGCTGTGGCGCGGGCTGGCGCAGCTCGCGGTGGGGCTGACCCACGCGGCCCGGGGCAACACCACCGGTGGGGCGCGGCTTCTGCTGCGGGGGGCCGGGCGGGTCGCGGACTTCGCCGGTCCCGGCGGGGACGGTCCCCACGGTCTGGACATCCCCGGGCTCGTGGAGTGGGCGCGGGAGCTGGCGGGACGGCTGGCCGGGGAGGCTCCCGTCGACCCGCGCGCGGAGGCGCCCCGGCTGCGGCGTCAGCCACGCTGATCGACCAGGATCACCTCCAGCCGGCGCGGCCCGTGGACGCCCTCGACCCGGTCCAGCTCGATATCGCTGGTCGCGGACGGTCCGGAGATCCAGGTCAGGGGCCGGGACGGGTCGAGCCGGGGCAGCGCCAGCGGCACCGAGGCGACGATCTGCTCCGGCGCCCGTACGACACAGAGGTGGAGGTCGGGGACGAGGGTCAGCGCGCGCCGCCCCTGGTCCGGGCCGCCGTCCAGGACAAGCGTCCCGGTCTCGGCGATGGCGAGCGCGCAGCCGGTGAGGACGGCGTCGAAGCGGTCGAGTTCGGCGGGCGTGAGCGTTCCGCCGCCGCCCCTGCCGCTCCCGCTGCCATTCCCGCCATTCCCGCCGCTCTTGCCGCTCTTGCCGCTCTTGCCGCTCTTGCCGCTCTTGCCGCCACTGTCCCGGCCATCCCCGATATCACCGCCGCCCTCGCCGCTCCTGCCGTCCTCGCCGCCGCTGCCATCCCGGTGGTAGCTGACCGGCGGGGCGTCTGCGGCGTACGGAGTCGGCGGGTGCGCCCCGGTGGGGGTGAGCCAGGCGGCGGGCACGGCGGGCGGGAGCACGACGGTGCGCGCGCCGTGGGCGGCCAGGACCGCCGCGATGGTGGCGGGGAGCCCGGCCGGGGTGGTGCGGCGCACGACGGCCCGGTAGTCGCTGAGGTGGTGGTCGAGCAGGTCGAGCAGGGTGCCGGGGTCGTCGGGGACATGCCGGGGGCGGTAGTCACGCAGAACCTCGGGAGCCTCGGGGCTCCCCGCGACGGCGGCCCGGATCCGGGCGAGCATCTCCTCGCGTGCCGCGCTCACCGGTGGTTCCGCTTCCACCAGTCGCGGAAGGACTCGGCGGGCAGCTCGGGCAGGTCCCGGGCACCGGTCCAGGCGCCGGCGCCCGGGGGGCGGCGTGGCTGGAACCGGCGTGTCCGCAGGGCGAGCCGCTGGCCCGCCGCGAGCGCCCCGGGGTGGTTGAGCACCCAGCCCGCCGCCGCCAGCGCGATCCGTTCGGTCCGGGAGGCCGTGATGCCCTTGTCCGGCGCGTCGGCCCCGGCGGCCGTGTCCACCACGCGTTCCCTCAGCCTCAGCAGCACCTCCGGGATGTCGATGGCGACCGGACAGACCTCGTAGCAGGCCCCGCAGAGGGTGGAGGCGAACGGCAGTGAGGCGTCGAGCGCGCTGTGGACGCCGCGCAGTTGCGGGCCGAGGATCGCGCCGATGGGCCCGGGGTAGACCGATCCGTACGCATGGCCTCCGGCCCGCTCGTACACCGGGCAGACATTGAGACAGGCCGAGCAGCGGATACAGCGCAGGGCCTGGCGGCCGGTGGGGTCGGCGAGGGCGTCGGTGCGGCCGTTGTCGAGCAGCACCAGATGGAAGGCGCGCGGTCCGTCGGCGTCGGTGGTCCCGGTCCACATCGAGGTGTACGGGTTCATCCGCTCGGCCGTCGAGGAGCGTGGCAGGGTCTGGAGGAAGACCTCCAGGTCCCGCCAGGTGGGGACGGTCTTCTCGATGCCGACGACGGAGATCAGCGTCTCGGGCAGGGTCAGGCACATCCGGCCGTTGCCCTCGGACTCGACCACGACGAGGGTGCCGGTCTCGGCGACCATGAAGTTGGCGCCGGAAATGCCCACTTTCGCCCGGAGAAACTTCTCCCGCAGATGGAGCCGGGCCGCCTCGGCGAGCTCGGCGGGGGTGTCGGTGAGCCCGTCGGGGGCCGGGCGGCCCCACTGGCCCATCCGCTCGGCGAAGATCTCCCGGATCTCGGCCCGGTTGCGGTGGATGGCGGGGACCAGGATGTGGGAGGGGCGGTCGTCGCCGAGCTGGACGATGAGTTCGGCGAGGTCGGTCTCGTAGGCGGTGACGCCCTCGGCGGCGAGGGCCTCGTTGAGGCCGATCTCCTGTGTGGCCATGGACTTGACCTTGACGACCTCGGTCTCTCCGGTGGCCTTGACCAGGTCCGTGACGATCCGGTTGGCCTCGGTGGCGTCGGCCGCCCAGTGGACGGTGCCACCGGCGGCGGTGACGGCCGCCTCCAGGCGCTCCAGATGGTGGTCGAGATGGCGCAGCGTCTGGTCCTTGATCCGCTTGCCCGCCTCGCGCAGCCGGTCCCAGTCGTCGAGTTCCGCCACGGCGCGGGCGCGTTTGTCGCGGATGGTGTGGGTGGCGTGGCGCAGGTTGGCCCGCAGCACCGGGTCGCGGACAGCGTCCCGCTCGGCCTCGGGGAACGTGGGCGCGGGGGGTGCGGCGCCGGGGTCGGCTCCCCGAGAGCGGGGGGAACGGGCGAGCCGGGCGGGCATACCGAGGAAGGTCCTGGTCATCGCGGTGCCTCCGAGGTGCTGTCCGAGGCGCCGTTCCTGATCCGCGTTTCCCCGGTGGCCCCGGCGTCCGCTTCCCCGGTGGCTGTATCCGTCGTGTCCGCTTCCGTCGTGGCGAGGATCTCCGCGATATGGAGTGCCCGCAGCGGCTCGTCCTGGCGGTGGATGATGCCCCCGAGGTGGGCGAGGCAGGAGTTGTCCGCGCCGCAGAGCACCTCCGCCCCCGTGGCCAGCGCGGCGCGGATCTTGTCCCGGCCCATGGCGACCGAGACGTCCGGGTTCTTCAGGGCGAAGGTGCCGCCGAAGCCGCAGCACTCCTCGGCCCCGGGCAACTCCCTCAGCTCAAGCCCCCGCACCGCCGCCAGCAGCCGCCGGGGCCGGTCGCCGAGCCCCAGCAGCCGTGCCCCGTGACAGGAGGGGTGGTAGGTGACGGTGTGCGGATAGTGGGCCCCGACATCGGTGACGCCGAGAACGTCCACGAGGAACTCGGTCAGTTCATACGTACGGGCCGCGAGCTCCCGCTCGCCGAAGCCCGGGTAGTGGGCGCGCACCATCGCGGCGCAGGAGCCCGAGGGGGTGACCACATACGGGTATCCGGCGAAGGCGCGGGCGGTGCGGGCGGCGAGGGCGGCGGCGCGGCGGCGGTGGCCGGTGGTGAGGAAGGGCTGGCCACAGCAGGTCTGTCCGGCGGGGAAGTCGACGGTGACGCCGAGGCGTTCCAGCAGGCGTACGGTCGCGATACCGGTGGCCGGGAACACCGCGTCATTGACGCAGGTGACGAGGAGGGCGACACGCATGGTCGGAGGATAGGCCGCGCGCGCCCGCACTCGATAGACGGCACGCGCCCCCCGGTCGAGAGCGCGCGCCGGGCGTGCGGCACACTCTCCGGGTGCGGAAAATCTCTGTGATCGGCATCGGGGCGGGCGACCCCGACCATCTGACGCTCCAGGCCATCAAGGCCATGAACAGGGCCGATGTCTTCTTCTTGCTGGACAAGGGCGAGGAGAAGTCGGATCTGGCCGCGTTGCGGCACACCCTGCTCGACACCCATGTCCCCGCGGGGAGCTATCGACTGGTCGAGGCCCCGGATCCGGAACGGGACCGTCAGACATCGGAGTACTCCTCGGCCGTGGATGACTGGCGCTCCCGTCGCGCCGACATCTGGGAGCGGTGGATCACCGAGGAGCTGGGCGAGGACCAGTCCGGCGCGTTCCTGGTGTGGGGCGACCCGTCCCTGTACGACTCCACGCTCGCGATCCTGGAGGAGATCCTGGAGCGCGGCCGGGTCGCCTTCGAGCACGAGGTGGTGCCCGGGGTCAGCAGTGTCTCCGCGCTCCTGGCCAAGCACCGCACCGGGCTCAACCGGGTGGGCCGCCCGGTCCAGATCACCACCGGCCGCAGGCTGGCGGAGGGCTGGCCGGAGGGCGTGGACGATGTGGTGGTGATGCTGGACGCCCGGCACGCCTTCACCCGCCATCTGGACCAGGACCTGTTCATCTACTGGGGCGCGTACGTGGGCACCGCGGACGAGATCCTGGTGTCGGGGCGGCTGGCCGAGGTGTCGGAGCGGATCGAGCGGCTGCGGACCGAGGCGCGGGAGCGCAAGGGCTGGATCATGGACACCTATCTGCTGCGCCGCCACCCCTGACCCCGGGGCGTGCGTGCCCCCGCGCGCGTAGGGGTAACGCGCTCCCGGACCCGGTCACCCCTCCGGCGGCTGGGGAGTGTCGGCGACTGACGACAACGCGGCGTGGGGGCACCTCCCGGGCCCCTGGGCCCAGGTGGGGGCACCTCCCGGGCCCCTAGGCCCACAGGGTCCTGACATGGGTGAGATGGCGGGTCATCACCTCCCGTACCGCCGTCTCGTCCCGGGTCAGCAGGGCGTCCAGCAGCTCGTGGTGTTCGCGGGCCGACTCCTCCAGCAGGCCCCGTTCGACGAGAGCGGTCAGGCCGTAGAGCCGGGAGCGTTTACGCAGATCCCCGACGACCTCGACGAGATGGGCGTTTCCGGCCAGGGCGAGGAGTCCGAGGTGGAAGCGGCGGTCCGCCTCGATATAGCCGACCAGATCGCCCGTGGCGGCGGTGGCGACGATCTCGTCGGCGACCGGGCGCAGCGCGGTGAGGGCGGCGGGTTCGGCGGTGGCGGTGAGCGCGGTGACCGTCGGGATCTCGATGAGCGCGCGGATCTGGGCGAACTCGTCGAGCTGGGCCTCGGTGACCTCGGTGACCCGGAAGCCCTTGTTGGGGACGGTGGTCACCAGGCCCTCCTTCACCAGGTCGAGCATGGCCTCCCGGACGGGGGTGGCGGAGACCCCGAAACGGGCGGCGAGGGTGGGGGCGGAGTAGATCCGGCCCGGCAGCAGCGTCCCGGCGACGAGGGCGGCGCGCAGGGCGTCCGCCACCCGGGCGCGGTAGGAGGTGCGGCCCTCCAGCGGCGGTAGCGACGGGGCGGCCGCGGGGAGGAGCGCCGCGGGTGGGGCGGTCGCGCGTGGGGCGGTCGCGGGCGGGGTGTGCACGGGCTTCACCGGCGGGGTGTTCACAGGAGGAATCCTGCCGGGAACGGGTCCGTCGGGTCGAGATGGAACTGGGCGGTGGCGGTGATCCACGCCCGCCCGGTCAGCGACGGCAGCACCGCGGGGACACCGCCGACCTCGGTGGTTCCGGTGAGCCGCCCGGTGAACGTCGTACCGATGAAGGACTCGCTGACGAGGTCCTGGTGGAGCGGGAGCAGTCCACGGGCGTGGAGCTGCGCCATCCGCGCCGAGGTGCCGGTGCCGCAGGGGGAGCGGTCGAACCAGCCGGGGTGAATGGCCATCGCGTGCCGGGAGCGCCGGGCGTCGGCGTCCGGGGCGAGGAACTGGACATGGCGAACTCCCCTGATGGCCGGGTCCTCGGGGTGGACCGGCGGGTCATCCGCGTTGACCGCCGCCATCAGGGCGAGAGCGGCGGTGAGGATCTCGTCCTTGTGGGCGCGGTCGAAGGGGAGCCCCAGCCGTTCCAGCGGCAGAATCGCGTAGAAGTTGCCGCCGTAGGCGAGGTCGTAGCGGACCGTGCGCCCGTCGGGGAGGGTGACGGCGCGGTCGAGGGCGGCGCAGTACGAGGGAACGTTGCGCAGGGTCACCGCCGTCGCCGCGCCCCCGCTGACGGCGACCTCGGCGGTGACCAGTCCGGCCGGGGTGTCGAGCCGTACGGTGGTGAACGGTTCGCGCACCGGCACCATCCCGGTCTCGACGAGGACGGTCGCCACACCGATGGCGCCATGGCCGCACATCGGCAGCGCGCCGGAGACCTCGATGAACAGCACGCCGGTATCGGCGTCGGGCCGGGTCGGCGGCTGGAGGATGGCGCCGCTCATGGCGGAGTGGCCGCGGGGTTCGTACATCAGGAAGGTCCGCAGCCCGTCCAGGTGCGCGATCAGATGGGCGCGGCGCTCGGCCATGGTGGCGCCGGGCAGGGTGCCCACGCCTCCGGTGACGACACGGGTGGGCATGCCCTCGGTATGCGAGTCCACGGCGTGCAGCACGCGGGTACTGCGCATCTCAGCGGCCCGTCCCCGCCGTGGTACGGGCCCGGTCCGTCGCCGCGCGGACCGCGGTGAGGTGTTCCGTGGCGAGCGGGGAACGGGGTGGGCGGCACGGCCCCCCGTACCGTCCGGCCGCCTCCATCGCCGCCTTGATCGCCTGGACGAACTCCGGGCGGGAGTCCCAGCGCAGCAGCGGGTGGAGCCGCCGGTAGGCGGCGCGAGCGGCGGTGAGGTCACCGCGGGAGGCGGCGCGGTGGAGCGCCGCGCAGTCGGCGGGCAGGGCGTTGGCGACTCCGGCGATCCATCCCGTGGCCCCGGCGAGGACGAGTTCGAGCAGGACGTCGTCGGCGCCCGCCAGCAGATCGAGCCCGGGGGCGCGTTCGGCGATCTCGTAGGCGCGGCGGACATCGCCGCTGAACTCCTTGACCGCGCGGATATGGCCGTCGGAGTGAAGGGCGGCGAGGAGGGCGGGACTGAGGTCGACCCGGGTGTCGTGGGGGTTGTTGTAGGCGACGACGGGCAGGCCCACGGCGGCGATCCGCGCGTAGTGCTCGCGTACGGCGCGTTCGTCGGCCCGGTAGCCGGTCGGCGGCAGCGCCATCACACTGGCGCAGCCCGCCTCGCGGGCGTGGGTGGCCCAGCGGTGGGCCTCGGCCGCGCCGTAGGCGGAGACCCCGGCCATCACCCGCTCACCGCCGACGGCGGCGACGGCGGTCTCCACGATCCGCCCGCGTTCGCCGGGGGTCAGCGTCTGGTACTCGCCGAGGGATCCGTTGGGCACCACCCCGTCGCAGCCGCTGGCGACCAGCCAGGCGCAGTGGGCGGCGTAGGCGTCGTGGTCGACGGTGAGGTCGTCGCGGAGCGGGAGGGCGGTGGCGACCATGACTCCACGCCAGGGTTCGCGTCGTGTGGTCATCGGGGCTCCTGTGGGTGGGCGGGCCTGTGTGTGGTGTTGGCGTCTGGGGTGTGCGGGCCTGGGGTGTGCGGGTCCGGGGTGTCCAGGCGTTCGGCGGCTCGACGCGGGGTGCCCTGTCGGTCGCCGGAGGGGCAGGAGAAGTCGGAGGGGTCGGAGAAGTCAGAGGGGCTGGGCGGACCGGAGGGGCCGGAGGGATCCAGGCGGGCGAGGACGGCCAGCGGCACCGGCCGGTCGAAGGGCCTGCGTACGGTCTCCGGCCCGGTGCCGGCCACGGCGGCGACACCGGGGCCGCAGATCCGCCCCTGGCACCAGCCCATCCCGGCGCGGGTGAGGAGTTTGACGGTCCGGGCGTCCGTGGCGCCGAGCTCGTCGACGGCCCGTCGGATCCGGCCCGCCGTGACCTCCTCGCAGCGGCAGACGACGGTGTCGTCCGGCAGGCTCCGGCAGGGCGCGCTGTCGGGCGGGTGGACCTGGTCGAGTACGGAGGCGAACCGCCGCAGCCGGGCGCGGCTCCACAGGGCCCGGGCACGGCGGCGCGAGGGCGCCCCGGCGAGCCAGGCGGCCGCGTCACGTCCGGCGATCTCGCCCTCGGCGCGGGCCAGGGAGGCGCCGCCGATCCCGCAGATCTCCCCGGCCGCCCATACCCCGGGCACATCGGTGCGCTGCCGCGCGTCGGCCACCACCCCGCCGGGCGTGGTCCGGCAGCCCAGCGCGGCGGCCACTTCGGTCCGGGGCAGCAGCCCGTGCCCGACGGCGAGCGCGTCACACTCCACCCTCCGTACCGCTCCCCCGCCGACCGGCGCGAGGGTGACGGACGCGATCCGTCCGTCCCCTTCGGCGGCGCGGACGGAGTGCCGGGTGAGGACGGGGACACGGTGGCGCGCGAGCCGGAGTCCGTACCCGGCGGCCTCGGCCAGCTTGGCGGGGTGCCGTACGAGGACCGGGGCGTGCCGGACGTACGTACGGGGGTCGGCCGACTCGACCAGCGCGGCGACCGCGGCTCCGGCCGAGGCGAGGGCGGTGGCGACGGGGAGCAGCAGCGGTCCCGTCCCCGCGACGACGATCCGGCGGCCGGGCAGGGCGAGCCCGCCCTTGAGCATCGCCTGGGCGCCACCCGCCGTGACCACTCCGGGCAGGGTCCAGCCGGGGAAGGGCAGGACCCGTTCAGCGGCCCCGGTGGCCAGCAGGAGCGCGGGTGCGGTGAGGGTGGTGGGGCGGTCGTCGCCGTCGAGGGCGTGCAGGGTGAAGCCGCCTTCCCCGTGTTCCACGGACCAGAGGTGGAGCCCGGGGAGCCAGCGGATCCGACCCCTGCGGCGGTGTGCCCAGAGCCGCTGGAGCAGCCGGGTCCAGGTGGGGTGGTGGCGCGGGCGGGGGCCGGTGGTGGCGAGCGCGGGCGCGGGGCGGCGGTGGATCTGGCCACCGGGCCGGGGGCCGGAGTCGAGCAGCAACACCACCGGGACACCGCCGTCGGCGGCCGCGACGGCGGCGGCGACCCCGGCGGGTCCGGCTCCGACGACGGCGAGGACCGGAGTGGCGGGGGGTGGGGGTGCGATAGGGGCCCGCGGGAACGAGGCCGGGGCCTGGCGGGACGGGCTCAGGGGCGGCTGGTCGGCGCCCGGGTCCGGCCCCGGCCCATCGGCGGCCCCTTTCATGTCAGCGGCCTCGGGGGAGCCTCTCCGGGCCGCTCGGAGTACGCGTTCATCGTGGCTCCTCCGTCGGTGGACGGGCCGTGGCCGTCCCCTCGTTGGGTGCGGATCACATCGCCGGGGGCGGCGGGGGTGAGACAGGCCCGCCGGTTGGGCCGGTCGTTGACGGTGACCAGACAGTCGAAGCAGATCCCGATGCCGCAGAACGCCCCGCGCGGCTCCCCGCTCCGGGTGGTGCGCCAGGCGACCGTGCCCGCCGACCACAGGACGGCGGCGAGGCTCTGGCCCGGCAGCGCGGGAAGGGGATCGCCGTCGAAGGTGATGGTGAAGGGGGTGGGCATGGGCCTCCTCGGGGAGCGCGGGGCGGGCGGTCCGGGTCAGGGGCGGTACGCCAGGGCCGGGGGGTCCCCGAACCGGGTGGGGCGGAACGGTGCCGGATCCAGTTCGGGTGGCTCACCGCACAGAGCGCGTGTGATCAACAGGGCCGTGCCCGGCGCCAGTCCGACCCCGGCACCCTCGTGGCCGCAGGCGTGGTGGAGTCCGGGCGCTCGCGGATCGGGGCCGATCACCGGCAGGTGGTCGGGTACGGAGGGACGGAAACCCAGGTAGGCGCGGAGGGCCTGGACCCGGCCGAGGAAGGGGAAGAGCGCGGTCGCGCGGGCGGCCAGCGCTCCGGTGACCGCCGTCGGCAGCCGCCGGTCGAACCCGGTGTGCTCGCGACTGGAGCCGATGAGCACGGGCCCCGCCTCGGTGGACTCGACGACCGGGGAGACCCTGAGGGCGTCGGTGTCGGACGCGACGTCGCCGACGTAGTCCGCCGCGTAGACCTTGTGCCGGATCACACGCGGCGGCAGGGGCTCGGTGACCAGGACGACGCCCCGGCGGGGCCGGACGGGCAGCGAGAGCCCGGCGCGGGCGGCGAGTTCGGCGCCCCAGACGCCCGCCGCGTTGACCACGGCGGGCGCGTGGACGTCGCCGCGCGTGGTGCGGACGCCTTGGACCCGGCCGGAGCGGTCCCGCACCACGGCCACCACCTCTGTACCGGTCCACAGGTCCGCGCCGAGACGGCGGGCGGCGCGCACCCAGTGGGCGGCGGCGAGGGCGGGCATGACCTGGCTGTCCTGGGGGTAGTGGACCGCGCCCGCGAACCCGGGGGCGAGCAGGGGTTCGAGGGCGGTCACCCCGTCGGCGGTGACGGTACGGGCGTCGACGCCCTCGGCGCGCTGGGCGGCGGCGAGCGCGGTGAGGGCGGCGAGCGCGGCGGGCCGGCCGGCGACGACGAGACCGCCCTTGGGCCGGTACTCCACGGCGGTCGCGAAGGACGGCGACTCCTCGGCCAGGTCGCGCCAGAGCCGCAGGGAGAGCAGGGCGAGTCTCAGCTCGGGGCCCGGTTCCTTGTCGGAGACCAGGAGGTTCCCCTCGCCCGCTCCGGTGGTGCCACCGGCGACCCCGCCACGGTCGATGAGCAGGGGCCGCAGTCCGGCGCGTACGGCGTAGAAGGCACAGGCGGCGCCGACCACGCCCGCGCCGACGATCACGACATCACATCCGTGACGAAGGCTCACCTCAGTACCATGTCACATGCTATGGCGGCCGCCCAGAGGCCGGGCGCGGATCCGGACAGCGGCGGCGCGTCGCGTCCCGTGTCCGCGTACAGGTGCGGGTGCCGCGTACAGGTGCGGACACCGCGTACAGGTGCGGACACCGCGTACGGGTGCGTGGTCGTGCGCGGGCGCGGAGTCGCGGGCGAGTACCGAGTCGTACCCGAGTACGGACCGCGCGCGGTCGTGGTGGCCGGAATGACCCGGCGGAGCCCGGACCGCGCCGCGTCGAGGGCGACCGGTGGACCGCCCGCCGCACCCCCGTGAGCGCGGACGCCGCCGCGCGCCGACCCGTCCCACGCCTCCTTCGAGTGAGCCCGCGCGTCGGGCCGCGCCGGGCGACCCCGGCGTACAGATGCCCGCCACCGTCCCGTCCCTCCCCCGCGGGTGCGCAGGTCAACCACGTTCCTCACACAACCCGTTGTTCAGTAGCACGAGCCTGGTACGGGCGTGACGTCCGGTGCGCCGCGCTGAACAGGCAGAACGTCCACGCGCTCCGGAGTGCGCGGGCGCACCCCTCGAAGCGGCGCGCGCCGCTGGCGGTGGACCGCCCCCTGACGGGCTCTAAGATCACGGCGGCGGCCGGGGTGATTCGGCCGGAAAGGGGCGTGAGCCGGTGGCGGGGATCGACCAGATGGAGCGGAACGACGGCGGGGTGCGGATGCACACCGTCGGCGCGGGACTGCGACTGCGCAACGGACGGGAGGTGCTCCGGGGCGTCACCCTCGACATCCCACCCGGGCGGCTCGTCGGCATCGCGGGCGGCAGCGGCGCGGGCAAGACCCTGCTGCTGGAGACGCTCGCCGGGCTCCGCCGCCCCGGTCGTGGCCTGGTGCGCCACGACGGCCTGGAGCCCGCCGAGGCGGCCGTCCCGTTCGGTTTCGTTCCCCAGGACGACATCCTCCACCGTGGTCTGGGGCTCCGCCGGGGGCTCTGGTACGCGGCCCGGCTGCGGGGCGCGGACCCGGGCGATGTCGACCGCGTCCTGGACCGGCTGGGGCTCGGCGCCCGCGCCGCCCAGCGCGTCGACACCCTCAGCGGTGGCGAGCGCAAACGGGCCGGGATCGCGGTGGAACTGCTCTCCCGGCCGCGTGCCCTCTTCCTCGACGAGCCCACCTCGGGGCTGGACCCGGCGACCGGCGCCACCTTGATGGAGACCCTCACCGAGCTCGCCGCCGGCGGGGTGACGGTGGTGCTCACCACCCACTCCCCCGCCGATCTGGCCCGCTGTGACCTGGTGGTCTTTCTGACCCCCGAGGGTGCCCTGGCCCACGCGGGCACCCCCGAGGAGACGGTGGATCACTTCGGCGCCGAAGACCTCACGGGGGTGTACGCGGAGGTCGCCGCCCTCCCGGCCGCCCCGGAGCCCGCGCCGGCGGCCGCCCCGCAGCCGCGGACGCGGGTACGGTCCCGGGGACGCCGTCCGGGCCCCGGGCCGCTGACACAGTGGCTGCTGCTGACCCGGCGCGGCGGGGAGATCCTGCTGCGGGACCGGCTCTCCGCGGCGATCGTCGCGGGCTCCCCGCTGATGATCGTGGCCATGTTCGCGCTGCTGTTCCGGCCCGGGGTGTTCGACCCGGCGCGGCCGAGTCCGTCGGCGGCGGCGATGGTGCTGTTCTGGATCGGCTTCGGCGCGTTCTTCTTCGGACTGGCGTACGGACTGCTCCAGATCTGCGGGGAGCTGGCCGTGGTGCGCCGGGAGCGGCTCACCACGCTGCGGCTCGGCCCGTACGTGGCCAGCAAGATCACCCTGCTGCTGCCGGTGCTGGCGCTGGCGGACGCCGCGCTGCTGGCGGTGTTGCGGGCGCTGGACCGGCTGCCGGACGCGGGCCTCGGTGTGTACTCCTCGCTGCTGGTCACCAGTGTGCTGGCGTCCGCCGCCGGGCTGGCACTGGGGCTGCTGACCTCGGCGGCGGTCTCGGACCCGGGGCAGGCGGCGCTGATGCTGCCGCTGCTGTGCTTCCCCCAGGTGCTCTTCTCGGGCGCGTTCGTCCCCGTACCGCTGATGGCGGCGGCGGGGCAGTGGCTCAGCGCGGCGATGACCAACCGCTGGGCCTTCGAGGCGCTCGGCGCGGGCGCCGGTCTGGAGGCGCTGTGGGCGGGCGGCGGCTCCCCGCTGGGGCCGCCGCTGCTCACCTCCTACGGGGACAGCTTCTCCCACGAGCCATGGTCGCGCTGGCTGCTGCTGGCCGCCTTCACGACGCTCTTCCTGCTCGCCGCGCACCGGGTGCTGGACCGGCGCTGCCCGACCGTCAGCAGGCCGGTGCTGAGCAGGTCCTTGCTGAGCAAGCCCGTGCTCAGCACGTCAGACGAGGGCTGAGGTCGTCGGCGTACGGCAACTGGTCGCGGTAGGTGCCGGCGAGGAAGCGCAGCAGCGCGTCCACGTCCCCCGGGCTGGAGGAGAGCCCCAGGGAGACCCGCACGGCACCGCCGGAGGACAGTCCGAGCCGGGGCAGATACTCGTCGATGGAGGTCACCGTGGCATCGCGGCCGGTGCGGCGCAGGGCGCGGCGGCTGATCTCGAAGGCCGCTTCCCCGGCGCCCGGGTTGCAGAAGCAGCCGGTCCGCAGGGATATCCGGGCGGCGGAGCTGTCCCGGGCCACGATCCGTTCGTCGACGACCCGGCCGTCCGCGTCGAGCACGTTCAGCGCGACGGTGCCGCCACGGCGGTGGGTGGTGCGCGGCCCGTACAGCCGCACCAGGGGGCTGCCGTCGCTGTGGCGCAGGGCCAGCAGCCCGGCGAGGAGACGGCCCGTCAGCCGGGTGACATGGTCGTGTATCGCGCCCATCCCGAGGGACTCGATCCAGTCGAGCCCGGTGGTGACCTCGGGGATGGCGTGGAAGTCGACCGTGCCGTCCTCGAAGGCGGCGGGTCCCTCCGCCATCCGGTGCCACTGGCCCTGCGCGCTGACCACCTGGATGGTGCCCCCGGAGAACCAGGGCCGCCGCAGCAGCCGCAGGGCGCTGGTGCGGGCGATGAGGACCCCGACCCCGGTGGGGTAGCCGAAGACCTTGTACCAGCTCAGCACGGTGAAGTCGGCGGGCCAGCGGCTGAGCCGCAGCGCGTTGGTGGGGGCGTAGGCGGCGGCGTCGAGCAGGACGTGCCAGCCCGCCTCCTGGGCGGCGGGTATCCACTCCAGCGGATGCTGGACACCGCTGAAGTTGCTCTGCGCCGGATAGGCGAACAGTCCGCGCCGGGCGCGCAGCGCGCGCAGCAGGTCCTCGTCGCCGACCCGCATCTCGGGCCCGGTGAGCGGTACGTAGGTGGTGGGCGTCGAACGGGCCCGGGCGAACGCGCGTAATCCGTTGACCGAGTTGTGGTTGTCGAGGGTCAGCAGCAGTTCGGCGCGGCGGCGGCGGAACGGATACGCCTCGCCGACCAGTCGGCAGGCGGCGGTCGCGTTGGCGGTGAAGACGACGGTGAACTCGGCGGGGTCGGCCCCGGCGAAGTCGAGGACGCGCCGTCTCGCCTCCTCCACCAGGGCGGTGGTGCGCGCGGACGCGGGACTGTCGGTGTGGGGGTTGCCGAAGACTCCCCGGGTCAGTCGTTCGGTCTGCGCGTGGAGCTGGCGCTGGGCGGGCAGCGCCGCCCCGGTGTGGTCGAGATAGATCTGGCGGGTCTCGTCGAGGTATCCGTACTCCAGGGCGCGCACCCGTGCGAAATCGGTGTCGGCGGCGGCCACGTCGGGGTAGTCCCGGCGCGGCCGTCGATCTTCGGTCCCCGTGGTTTCCATGGCCACGACCTCCCAGTTCTCCCCTGATCACCCAGGATGCGGGGCGGTACGGCGCGGCGGCAAGAAGGCGAGGGCGGCGTACTGGATCACGAAGGTCTCGCACAGCCGCACGTCAGCCCGGGGCACTCCCGGCCCCTCGCCCGGGGTACGCGAAGGGGGCCGTACCGAGGTGGTACGGCCCCCTGGGGGGTGGGCTCCCCGGCGTGCGGGGCGGGGTCCGGGGTCCGTCAACGACGGGGACGGACCACCGCCGCGCACGGCGTCTGGCTAGCGCCAGTCCCCGGGGATCTGGGCGATCTGCTGGAAGAAGTCCCATTTCTCGGGACGGTGCTTGGGGCTGTCCCAGCGGGCGCCCTGGCCGACCCACAGGCCCCGGAGCTCGCGCACCTGACCGATGTTCTCGTCGCCGATCCCGGACTCGTTGCCGCAGCACTCGCAGATGACGTAGTTGGGCACGCCGTTCGCGTCGTACAGTTCGGCGCCGTCGTCGAGACCGCAGATTCGGCAGGCGGTCGGCATCGGGCTCTCCATCATCGTGCCTCTGTCGGTTCTTGCCCGGTGAGTGTCGGTACCGGGGCGGGGTGTGCCATGTCTCCGGTCACCTGTACTGGGTTCCGCGACCGGGGTTATTCAACCAGTCCTCAAGAGAGCCCTGGTATCCGCCCGGGTTCGTCTCCCGGTCGTACGGGCGGGGCTTGTACATGGTCTGGGGCACACCCTTGTCGGTGTACGCGGCGTAGATGTTCCGCTTCTCGTCGTAGAGCGCGAGCCGTCCGTTGCCCTGGTCGTAGATGCGGTAGCCCGGCGTGTACTTGCGCATCATCGCCAGGCTTCCGTAGGAGTGCGCCAGCTGCACATACTCCTTGGCGTTGTTCAGCTCGGAGAACTCGCCCTTGTGCTTGCTCCAGTGCGACACCGCGTTCCCGGCGTGGGTCAGGCCCTTCCGCGGGTTGTCGGACCAGATGTTCGGCACCATGCCCCGGGCACGCTGCGACTTGAGGTACGCCTCCAGCGCGTTGGCGCCCTTGGCGCTGAGCTTGCCGCCGGTGGCGCCCCAGCCGAAGAAGGGGACCATCGCGGCGCAGGAGAGGCTGGCGTTGAGGGTGTCGCCCTCGGCGCCGTACCAGCCGCAGTTGATGCCGTCGGCGACCTCACCGAAGACGGGGACGAGGCCGAGACCGTCGAGGGCGAGGTGACCGCCTTCCTTGACGGTGTCCCACCAGTCGGTCTCCTCCTCCTTCATCGACTCCTGCCACTCGTCCTCCATTTTCTGGAGCTGGTCGGTGTCGGCGCGCTTCTGCGCGTCGCGACGCGCGGCCTCCCGCTCGTCGCGGTACTTCTTGACCGTGATGACCAGGGCCTCGACAGCGGCGACAGCGGCGGTCGCGGCGTCCTTGCCCGCCTTGATCGCGTCCGCGCGGGCGGTGTTGGCGGAGGCCCAGGCGGCGCTGGCGGAGCCGCGCGCGGACGCGGCCGAGCCCTCGGCGCGGGCGGCGTGGGCACCGGCCTGCCGGGCGGAGCGGTGGGCGCTGGCCTCGGCGTTGCGGGCGACCTTGGCCGACTGGGCGGCCTGGGCCGCGGACGCCTCGGCGTCCTTGGCGGACTGGTTGGCCTGGGCCGCGTAGCCGTCCGCCTCCTTCGCGGAAGCGGCGGCGGCGTTCTTGTACTTCTCGGCGTCGGCGGCGGCCTTACGGGCGACGGCGGCGACGCGCTGCGCCTCGTTGGCGTAGATCTGTGCCCGGGCGGCGACGAGGCTGGCCCCGGCGATCAGGCCCTGGACCCGCTGGACATGGGTCGCGGCGAGGTGGTCCTTGCGCTGGGCCATGTACTGCCCGTTGTCGACGAAGGCCCGCATCATCTCGCGGGAGCCTTCCATCGCGATACGCGCGGCGGCCTTCACCTCAGGGGTGCCGCTGCCCACGAGCTGTACGGCGCGGACCCGGTCGTCCTGCTCGCGCGACACGTACTGCCCGGTGGTGATGAAGTCCCGCAGCGCCTGGGCGTTGCCCGCGTTGAGGGCCGCCTGACCGGCGTCCTTCACCCCACGGCCGGGGGCGGCGCTGACGATCTGGGTGACCTGCACCCCGTAGTCGTGGATGGCGGCCTGGTGCTGACCGGCCTCCAGGAACGTCTTGATCTGGGCGGGGGTGCCGTCGAGCGCCGACTCGGCGGCGGTACGGACCGGGGCGACCTCGGAGACCGTGGCGAGCTGCTCCACCCGGCCGAACTCGTCGCGCTCGGCGGACGACTTCCACTCGGTGCGGACGTAGTCGGTCACGACCTTGTCGTCGCTGGCGAGGGCGACCTCGGCGGCCAGCCTGCTCCAGGGGCCACGGGTCTTCATCGCGAGGACGGCGACCTTACGGCCCTTGGTGGCGACCTGTGCGGGGTCGGCGCCGGGCTGGTTGGCCTCGGCGGCGAGGCGGATGGCCTCCGCGTCGAGGTCCTTGGCCTCCTGACGGGCGCGGTTGATCTCCGCGAGCCGCTCGTCGTCCCGGGTCTTGAGGTCCTTGGCCTGCTCGATCGCGGCGGCGGTACGGGCCGCGAGCTCCTGGGCCTCGATCTCACGGGCCAGGTCGAACGTGGTCTTGGCCTTGGCCACGGCGGCGGTGGCGGCGTTGGCGGCCTGGGTCGCGGCGTTGGCGTGGGCGGTCGACTTGGCCGCGGCGGTGGCGGCGTCGCCCGCGTGCTGGGCGGCCTCGTCGGCCGCGACGGCGGCCTTCTCGGCGTGGTCGGCGGCCGAGTTGGCCGCGTCCCGCGCCTCGTTGGCCGCGGTGGCCGAGCGGTCGGCGAGCGCGACGGCGGCGTTGGCGGCACGCGTGGCCTCACCGGCGTGGCGGCGGGCCTCACCGGCGGCGGCAGCGCCCGTACCAACCTCACGCTGATGGCCCCGGCCGCCCCCGGCGGCGGCTGGGACCTCGCGGCCCGCGAATCGCAGCAGGCGATGCGCTCCTCCGGCGTCGTGAACAACGTCCAGGTGGTC